>JALNWB010000079.1 GCA_023231105.1 Ignavibacteriaceae bacterium
ATTGATGAAACACGTGTTATTAACCAAAAATTTATTGAAGCGAACGCGGTTTTTCTAGAACTTTGTAAAGCGGAAATTAATCCCGAAATAACCGAAGCCGACATCCGCGAAATGATGATACAGCATATTTTAACAAGCGATATTTTTAATAAGATTTTTGACGATCCCGAATTTCACCGCCACAACAACATTGCATGCGAACTTGGAAAACTGATCGAAATACTTTTTACTTTTTCCGAATTAAAAAACTTGATGGGAAACATTGAGCATTATTACGATGCCATTAACGCCGCTGCTTCCGGTATTACAGACCATCATGAAAAACAGAAATTCTTAAAAGTGCTTTACGAGAATTTTTATAAAGTCTATAACCCGAAAGCCGCAGATAGACTTGGCGTTGTGTACACTCCGAATGAGATCGTTCAGTTCATGATCGAAAGTACCGATTACCTTTTGCATAAACATTTCGGCAAAACGCTCGCCGATAAGAATGTAGAGATACTTGACCCCGCAACGGGAACCGGAACTTTTATCACCTCGATTATAGACCACATTCCAAAACAAAATTTGGTTTATAAATACAACAACGAAATACACGCGAACGAAGTTGCCATACTTCCCTACTACATAGCGAACTTAAATGTAGAGTTTACGTTTAAACAGAAGATGGGTTACTACGAAGAATTTAAAAACCTCTGCTTTGTTGATACACTTGATAACACTGACGCAAACCAATACGCCGGGCAGCAGCACGGACTTTTTGGTCTAACCTCCGAAAACAGCGAGCGCATTAAACGCCAGAACAGCAAAAAGATTTCCGTGATTATCGGCAACCCGCCGTACAACGCAAAACAAGAAAATTACAGTATGGATAATGCAAACCGCACTTATCCGGCAATTGATAAAAGGATTAAAGATACTTATGTAAAAGCCGGTACCGCGCAAAACCAGATTGGGCTTTACGATATGTACACTCGTTTTTTACGTTGGGCAACAGATAGAATAGACAAGAATGGCGTTTTAGCATTTGTCTCCAATAGTTCATTTATTGATTCTAAAGCATACGATGGTTTTAGAAAAATAATTGCCGAAGAGTTTAATGAAATTTGGGTTGTAAACTTGAAAGGAAATGCACGTACAAGCGGCGAAAGAAGACGGACTGAGGGAGGAAATATTTTCTCCGACCAGATTCGAGTTGGTGTAGCTATTTATTTTTTGGTTAGAAAAGAAACCAAAGAACGGTTTAAAGTTTTTTATAATGAAATTGGTGATTATGTAAAGGCAGAAGAAAAGAAAGAATATCTTAGATTAAAAAATGTTTCTAAGATCGATTTTGAATTGCTATTGCCAGATGAAAAGAATAATTGGATTAATCTTTCCGATAATGATTTCGACGAACTTATGCCAATTATAGATAAAGATGTAAAAGCGGAGAAATCTCAAAAAGCTCTCTTTCAATTATTTTCAAGAGGGATTGCGACTCAAAGAGACGAATGGATTTATGATTCTTCAAAAGATGCTCTTGAGAATAAAGTCAAATTCATGATTGATACTTATTCCAAAACACTTTCCGATAAAAAATATAAAGAAAAGGATTTGATAAAATGGGATAGAGAACTTGATAAGTATTTAGAGAGAGGCATTAAAAAGAATTTTGAAAAAGAGAAAATAATAACGGCACTTTACCGTCCATTCTATAAGCAGTCTTTTTATTTCGACAAACACTTTAATGGAATGACTTACCAATGGTTTGATATTTTTAATCTTGATGATAATTCAAATAAATATATTGCAATCAACTCTATCGGGAATAATAAAAATTTTCATTGTTTAGGATCGGCTTCAATTATTGATTTACACTTAACCGGTGATAGCCAATGTCTTCCTCTTTACCGTTACACAGCAACCGGTGAGCGGATAGAAAACATAACCGATTGGGGACTTGAGCAATTCCGTAATCATTACAAAAAACCTCACTCCGCCAAAAATATGGCGGACAAGCCGGCTAAAGCCACCCTCTCCTTAAAGAAGGAGAGGGAAACGAATGCGGTCATATGTAAGGAAGATATTTTCAATTATACTTACGCAGTTCTTCATAATCCCGCGTACCGCAAAAAGTACGAGTTAAATTTAAAGAGAGAATTTCCACGCATCCCCTTTTACGAAAACTTTTGGCAGTGGGCTAAGTGGGGCAAAAAATTAATGGAATTGCACATCAACTACGAAACCGTAAAACCATTTGCATTAAAAATTGTAAACGTAGAGACACGCCATGGCGTGTCTCTACAAAAACCGGATCAGGTTAAAGAAAAGGATGCATTACAGCCAAAGATAAAAGTAAAATTAAAAGCCGATAAAGAAAAAGGCATTATTGAACTTGACGAACTAACCTTTTTGTCCGGCATACCCAAAGAAGCGTGGGAGTATAAACTCGGTAACCGCTCCGCTTTAGAATGGATTCTTGATCAATACAAAGAAAAGAAACCAACAGATCCCACAATAGCGGAGAAATTTAATACCTACCGCTTTGCAGACTATAAAGAACAAGTTATCGATTTGCTGAAGAGAGTCTGTACGGTAAGTGTAGAAACGATGAAGATTATAAGAGAAATGGAGTTGGGGAATTAAATAGTTAGCAAAAATCCTCCGCCACGGCGGAGCGGCGGACTGTGCAAAAAGGTTAGAATATTTATAAGAAAATAAAAAATAAATTTAAGAATAACGATTAACGAATTTTGATTTTCAATGTGCCCTGTCCTGAAACAGGTTGTCCAAATATAGTACAATGTTAATCAACAAATGATAATTGGAAGAGTAAAATAAAAGGTACTGCCAACATTCTGCTGACTTTCAGCCCAAATTTTTCCGCCATGTTTTTCAACGAATTCTTTGCAGAGAAGTAAACCTAATCCGGTGCTTAGTTCACCTTCTGTCCCTTTTTTACTAACTTTTTCTTCTATCTTGAACAGCCGTTTTACATCCTTTTCAGACATTCCAACGCCGGTATCTTGCACGGATACTTCTACCATTTCATCTTCAGTCTTTTTACTACGTATAATAATTTTCCCATCCCGTTTTGTAAATTTTACTGCATTAGACAAAAGATTTCTGAGAACGGTATTTACCATTTTTTCATCTGCGTTAACTTTAAGGGATTCGGGAATTTCATTCGAAATAGTAATTCCTTTTTGTACAGCTCTTTGGTTAATAATCTCAATATTTTGTAAAGCGAATGTAGATAAATTAAGTTCTTTGGGAGTAAAACTTATTGAACCTCTTTGCATTTGCGCCCATTCTAATAAGTTTTCGATTAACTGAAAAAGAGTTGAAGCAGACTTGTGCATTGACTTACCATATTCCAATAATTCATCTTTCGAAAACTCTTCATTCCCACTTGCCATCATTTCTGTTAAACCCAATAAACCCTGGAATGGACTTTTTAAATCGTGAGCAATGATTGAAAAGAATTTATCTTTTTCGGCATTGCTCCTTGAAAGTTGTTCATTACGTATTTTAATTTCCTCTTCAGCTTGTTTAATAATGTTTACTTCATCTTCCAATTGGGATATAAGCAGTTTTATTCTTTCCGCCATCTCATTAAAGCTTCTACCTAAAGCGCCAATTTCATCAGAAGATTTTAGTTCTACAATCGCATCCAGATTCCCTTTTCTGAAATTGTCCGCTTGTTGTGTTAATTTTGTTATAGGGATTGATAGAGAACGAGAATAGAGAAAACCGAATAACACACTGAAGAAAAAAGTCAGTCCACTTAAAATAATGATATTTCTTAACGATGATGAAATTGTGTAGTTTAATTGTGCTCTCTCTTTTTCTAATCTATCATTTGCATGATCGATAGTGTGGTTCACCGCCTTAAGAAATCCCATTTCATCAACTTCCATCTCTTCTTTTTTATCTAACGCTTTTGTACCGGATATTCCCTGTTTTTTCATTTCTATGAATTCGAGTGCGGCAATATGTACTTTATTACCATAATCTCTAACTTCATTTTTGTTTTCGGTTAGTTCCGGAAATGATACTTTCACTAAGTGTTCATATTGAGAGAAAGCTTTATGACATTGATTACATGATTGTTGAATCAGGTTGTTTTCTTGTTCAATAGGTGCGTTTTGAGGTGCATTTTTGCTTTCTACCTGTATGTATGCATATTCTGAGGCAGAGGAGATAAGTCTTAGACAGGCAAACTTCATATCCTCAAGAGAGTGTACAAGAGGTCGGGAAGTAGAAACAAGATTATAATCTTTTTCGATGTGCCGAATTGTACTGAAGCCAATATAACTTACTACTCCTACAAATAGAGAAATAAAAACAAACCCAACAGTTAGCTTATAACGAATCTTAGAATTTAGTATCTTAAATATTTTCATAGTGTGTTAATGTTTTATAACTCTAGTTGATATTGAAAAATAATTCTGAAGTTAGACCTCTGGTTATTAAGACTCAACGGTACGGCAAGGGCGATACAATCTTCATCGTTAAGATTATATTTTATGCCGGGTGAAACAAACAATTCATTCTGCTCCATTGTTAACCAGGAACTGCTTAGTTCGGCAAAAACATCTGCTTTTCCCTCAAAGATAGGAAATGAAAATGCAATATTAAAATCGGTTCTATAATTTTTTTCACCGCCGGGAACAGGTAATTCTACTGCCCTGCTAAGGTTACCCTGAAAACTTACCTGTCCAAAGTCCTTAAGAAATGCGATGTAGGGTGAAAGTTCGAAAGCACGTTCTTCAGTCTCTTTGCTGAAACTGTTTGTTGGAAATCCAACTTCGAATCCTAACACAACTGCGGGGATAGTATAGCCTTGATTTATAATAAGCCATTTTACACTTGTAGATATTGACCCAAAACCATATTCAACCTTATCCACTTTACTGTAATTTAACGGCAAACTTATCTCGCCTCCAAGGTTCTTGAAAATGCCGAAAAATAGTTGAACTTGTGGAAGCGTTGCATTAATTACTTCATCATTCTTAAAGTAATCAAAAATAAATCTAATATCCCACTCACCAACTTCATTCGGAAGCGTTTCTTCAGTAAGGATAGGTTCAACCGATTTATTTAGTTGTTCAACTTCTGTAGAATCTCTAAATCTATCATCCGGTAAGTATGTTGAAATGACATTTAGCTGTTGTTGAGTGAAAATCAATTTTTCCCCGGAAACGTCTTTTACCTGTAGTAATAAAATCACAACTACATAAAGCAAATATATTTTCTTCATAAAATATTCTCCTAGCCAGTACTCTTAGGAATTGTAAAATAAAAAGTACTGCCAACATTTTGCTGACTTTCCACCCAATTTTCCCGCCGTTTTTTTCTACAAATTCTTTGCAAAGAAGTAAACCTAATCCGGTGCTTTTCTCTCCTTCCGTTCCTTCTCTTCTGACTTTTTCTCCAATCATAAATAACTTTTTACGAATCTCTTCGGATATACCAATTCCGCTATCTTTTATTGATATTTCGATCAATTCATTTTCTGTTTCATTTATATTAATAATTACCCTTCCACCTTTGGATGTAAACTTAACTGCATTCGATAAAAGATTCCGCAAAACAGAATTTAGCATTGCTTCATCTGCAAAGACTTTTTGATTTTTCGTAACATCAAAAATGATATCAATTCCTTTTTGCTCACTTCTTTTATTAATGAGATCAATATTCTGAGAAATTATTTCTGAAAGGGATATTTCTTCAGGATTAAAATCTATTGTTCCGTTTTGCATCTGAGCCCATTCCAATAAGTTCTGCAAAAGCTTAAAAAGATTGTTTGCATTTTTGTTCATCTCTTTGCTAAAAACTGCCATTTCTTCTTTAGAAAAATCATCGCCACCTTCAGCCATTGCTTCGGTTAAACCAAGAAACCCTTGGAACGGGCTTTTCAAATCGTGCGCTATGATGGAGAGAAATTTATCCTTAGTAGCGTTGAGTTCTTGGAGTTGGTTATTTTGTTGCTGAATAATTAATTCCTCCCGTTTGCGTTGTGTGATATCTTCAACGATTGCAATATGATAATACGTTTCCGGTTTCTCGCCCGATTTCCATAATGGAGAAATTGTAAGATTGCCCCAAAGAATATTTCCATTTTTATGAACATAACGCTTTTCGTAAGAAAATTCTCTATTATCAGCTTCAATAAACTGTGTGATTTCATCAATATTTGTTTGAACATCTTGATCAAAAGTAATATCCAAAAATGATTTTTGTAACATCTCTTGCATAGCGTAACCTACAAAATCACAATATTTTTGATTGATACGAACAAATTGTCCTGTTTTTGTATTCAGTAAAGCAACGCCAACAGCAGCCTGTTCAAAAATTGCACGAAATCGATTTTCGCTTTCTTTCAGATCTTCTTCAGCTTGTTTCCTTTTGGTGATGTCCCGGATATTACACTGAATAACTTTCTTATGATCTACCAAATAAACATTACTTACAAACTCTACATTTATCTGATGACCATCCACAGTTTTCAAGGGTAAATCTTCGTAGCGGATATATTCCTTCTGCTGTAATTCTAAAAAATTATCTCGATTGGTCCCTACATCTTTGAAGAATCCGATTTCCCAAAGTGTCTTTCCAAGAAATTGTTCGTGCGAGTATCCTAACATTTCAATCAAGAACGGATTTACATCCACAATCACTCCGGTCTCAGCATCAAGAATTAATACTCCATCTTTTGCTGATTCGAAAAGCCTGCGATAGCGAAGTTCGGAAGTTATTAATTTTTCCGCCGCTTCATGTTTTTCACGATAAAACCGGATGCGCTGATTTCTCAACATAAAACCTATAACAGCACCTGCGCTAATTAATAAAGCACAGATTAATAAAATAGTCTCCCAAAGTTTCTCTTTTAAAGGTTCATAGATTTCAGCTATATCCATACGAGCAACTAAAGACCAGGGTGAGCCCGGAATAGTACGAATAGCGGCAAGTACGGGTATTCCGCGGTAGTCGATTCCTTCCATCATCCCTTCGTAACCTAATGCTGCTTGAACTGCGGGCATTTTTTTATTTGTCAGCGGACTGCGAAGAGCGAGAGGTGTATTTTTTTGAAACCTTAATCCATTTAAAAACAGAACGTTATTTCCATCTCTGCGTAATAAAAGTGTTTCTGCTGTTTTACTTAGGGTTGGCCATTTTTGAATGTAAGGATAAAGATATTCTTCCGGGTTAATCCTCAGTTCCACAATTCCTATGATATTACTATCATCCTTTTCTTGAAATATCGGCACAAGAACCTTTAAATAAACTTTTTTGAGCTTGTCGTTATAATAAAAATCTTCTAAAATCACCTTGCCCGTGTTAACACTATCGATTGATTTTTGAGATAAGAATGAAGTAGTGCTTTCTTGCCCTTTACTTACAACAATTTTCTTCACATACTTTTTGTCCGACAAGAATAAGGCATCGTATTCACCGGTATCATAAACATGCCACATCAAAGATTCAATTTGATTCTTTGCATTCAGGTCGTTGGGATTATTGAAATAACGCTTAACTATATTGGAGAATTCATAGTTCCTATAAAAAAATGATCCGTCTATTATTCTTTCATGACGCCATCTTACAAGTTCACTTACTTTCATATCTGCAACCAAAGAGAGCTGTCGTTCATTTTCTTTTCTGTATTGATTTTGATAATTCTGGAAATAAAAATATCCGATTGTTAATATGCCCACCGAAAGTATTACAAAAACCAAAACTAAAACAACTGAAGTTCGCATATTTAATACTTCAATAATTCTTGAATACCATCCGTATTGAACAGCAGTAAAAATTATTAGTGCTATTCCAAGAAATAAAAAAGCAAGTGAGGTAGTTAATGCGGGAGGAATAATATTACTTCCATAAAGTAACGGAGTTTCAAATAGATACTCTGATAGAAGAATAACGGAAACAATTATAAGTAAGCTAGCTAACCAGAAAGATGCCAGCGTTCTCTTTGGTTTTGCATTTGCTAAAAGAGCTAACAAAAGCGACGAACCGGTAAGAACAAAACAAACCGCCGTCAAGGGAGACATGTGACCGATAGGAACATTGCCAAATGTATCTGTAATTGAAAATCCGAGATGTTCAATCTTAGGATAAGGATTTGTGAAAGAAAAGAAAAAAAGTAAAAGAGATGCAAGTATGCTTGCTACACTTACCGTAATTCCAATATTGTAAACTATTTTCTTCTGTGGATAGTGCGTATGCAAAAAAATTGCTGCTCCTAACAATACAAATAATAGCGCAGTACTTGGTGCCATCGGTATCATACCGGAACCAAAATTAGTTAGAAACTGAATGCCCAGAATCCATCCAAGCATGGCAAACAATCCAATGCAAGCGGCAAGTAATCCGAAAAGTTCAACCAACATTGTCGGTTTCTGATTTTCTTGTGCGTTATTTGGTTTCACTATTATTTTTCTCGGGAACTGTAAAATAAAATGTACTGCCAACATTTTGCTGACTTTCAGCCCAAATTTTTCCGCCATGTTTTTCAACGAATTCTTTACAAAGCAATAAACCCAGACCAGTGCTTGGCTCACCTTCTGTTCCTTTCGAACTCACTTTCTCATTCATCTTAAATAAACGACTGACATTTTTTTCTTTCATTCCGACACCGGTATCGCTCACAGAAATTTCCACCATTTCATTTTCTGTTTTTTTCCCTCTTACAACAATTTTCCCTTCTCTGGATGAGAATTTTACCGAATTGGATAAAAGATTTCTGAGGACAGTATTTATCATTCTTTCATCTGCGTTAGCTTTAAGGGAGCCAGGAATTTCATTCGAAATAGTAATTCCTTTTTGTTCAGCCCTTTGCTGTATTGTGTCGATACTTTGTGAGACTATATCGCTCAAATTAAGCTCTTGCGGTGTAAAACTTATTGAACCTTTTTGCATTTGCGCCCATTCCAATAAATTTTCAATCAACTTATAGAGGTTAGTCGCCTGTTCGTGCATGTTTTTGCTGAATTCCATTAATTCATCTGTAGAGAAATTTTCAACACCCTCTATCAGCATTTCCGTAACGCCTAAAAATCCGGTGAAAGGGCTTCTTAAATCATGAGCAATGATTGAAAAGAATTTATCCTTTTCAGCAATAATTCTAGAAAGTTGTTCATTGCTTTTTGTAATTTCTTCTTCTGCACGTTTGCGTTCGGTGATGTCGTGATTTAAACCTACTATACCGATTATCTCCCCTTGTGCATCCCGCAACGGCACTTTTGATCCCAACAGCCAATTGACATGCCCATCTTTATCAATCAATTTGCCTTCAATATCAATTACGGATTTGCCTGATTGTAAAACGGTTTCATCTTCTTTCTTAAATTCTTTTTCTACCCGCTCGGGAAATAACTCAGCATCGGTTTTCCCAAGAACTTCATCTTCAGAGTTCTTACCAGAAATCTGAACTTCCTTTGGATTGGCAAGAATTTTTCTTCCATTAATATCTTTTACATAAATAGCATCCGGAATTAAATCAATGATTGTTCGCAGCAAAGTTTTTTCATTTGAAAGCGCTTCTTCAGCTCTTTTACGGTTGGTGATATTGCGACCAATACCGATAATGCCTATGATATTTCCTTTTTCATCTATCAAAGGAAGTTTTGAAGTGAGCAGCCACTGCTTTTGCCCATTTTCATCAAGTAGATATTCTTCTCTATCAAGCACCGGTTTACCTGTTTGCATTACCGCCTGATCGTCTGCAAAGAATCCTTCTGCAATTTCTTTTGGATACAAATCAAAGTCTGTCTTGCCTAAAATTTCCGCTTCTGTTTTTGCTCCTGAATAATGTAATTCGGTTTTATTGGCGAGTGTCTTGCGGCAGTTTGTGTCCTTGCAATAAATTGAATCGGGGATATTATCAATCATTGTGCGTAGTAATAACCTTTCATTCCTTAAATCTTCTTCTACGCGTTTGCGTTCTATAACAACAGCAATTTGGCTTCCAACAGCATCGAGAAATTTAATATCGCGTTCTGTATAGACGTTCTCTTCTTCGTAGTGTTGAAGAACTAAAACGCCGATTATCCGGGACGGAGTTCGTAACGGGACTCCTAACCATGACGGAGAATTTGAACCAACTAACTCCACTTCGTTTTGCTCAACGAGCCGATCAAATAATTCTTGTGTAAGCAGCAATGGTTTGCCGGTGCGGAATACATAAGCAGTACAACTTTTCTCCATTGCCACCGGTTCAGGAGTGATATCGAATTTATCTACAAAATATGGAAAACTAAAGAGCCCTGTAGTTTGATCATGAAGTGCAACGAAACAATTTTCCGCATAAATTGCTTTCTTGAGAGAATTATGTATCAACTTCAGCAGTTCATCGAGATTAGTATTGGCGGTAATGCTGCGTGTAATTTCGTAAATTACCTGGCGTTCTAATTCCGTTCGTTTCCGCTTTGTGATATCATGCGCAACTATTTGCACAGCAGGTTTATTATGATAAGTAGTGGCTACAGAAGATACTTCCGCTTCTACAAAACTGCCATCCAGGCGGCTCAAACGTTCTTCGATAATTGGAGTAGTTTGTCCTGATTTTAATACTTCCAATATCCTGTCTTTAACCATATCGCGGTCGTCCGGATGCACCAGATCAAGCGCAGCTTTACCAAGTAAATCGTTAGGATTTGATGCCCCGTACAATTTTAATGCTGTCGAGTTGGCATAAACAATTTTCCCTTCACAATGAACTATAATAGCATCGGGTGAAATTTCTACAAGCTGCCGGTATCGTTCTTCAGATTCACGTATGGCTTCATCCAAGGCTCGTTTTTCTTGCCATTGTTTCGCTTCTTCTTCCGCTCTAATTTTCAAACGGTTACTGCGGAAAACATAAAATGCTGCGCCTGTGAGCGCAAAAGTAATTATCGCAAAAAGAGCTAATGTTTGAGTAAGATCAGCATCTACAAAACTCGTTACTTCATCAAGGGGTATATTTACAACAATTTTCCATGAAATATTTTTGTAGTTGAGTGATGTAAAGCTTGATAGTTTCTGCGGCTTATCTTTAAGTTGATATTCAGTTGTCCCCGATGTTTTAGCAAGAATAGTTTCAACATATTTAAATGAATGATGGCATTCGAGGCATGATTCATCCTGGTGATGCATATTAAACATAAGCATTTCCGGATGCTCGGGTTGATACAACACTGTCCCGTCACTATCCAAAATCCATGCTCGCTCTTGAGTTTTTTGTAAACTATCAACTTGGAAGAATGAAGTTAGAATATTCTCCAAATCGACAACGGCAGAAACTACGCCAACAATTTTATCGGCAGAATTAGATTCACTATATATTGGAGCTGCAATTAGAACGCGAAGAGTTGGTTCTTTATCGAGTGGTGAAAAAACTATCGGTACTTCGGTAGTAATAAGTTGCTTCCCTTTATTTTCTCTTCGTGTTCCCCACTTGTAAAATTGAGCATCATCCTGTTTAAGAGAAACAGCTTCTTTTAAGGTAGAGTAAATGATCGTTCCTTTTTCGTTATAAACACTAATTGATTGGATGTGTTCCTTTTTTAAATTCTCAAAGTATTCTTGAATGGTGACGGCAATTTGGTTTATGTTATTATTTTTTAGGGGCGCTAAGGAAGAAAGTTTTTCTACGGTTTGTGTTTCATTTTGCAAACATGTTTCTAGTTCTTTTTCCAGCTGTTTCGTTGTAAGCAACTGTTGTGCTTGAAACCTTTCTACTACTTCTTTTTTTGTGGAATAATGAAGTCTAAAGAGTAAAATAAATGAAAGGATAAAGATGCCGACAAAGAACGTCAGAAGGAGTTTTGATTTCATAGTCGTTTTTAAAATTGTTTGGAGGGATAAAAATAATTTGGCTAAGATAAGGATTTATGGTAGTAGTAATTTTCAAAAAATAAAGAAGCGGATCTATCATATTAAAGTCTCTTTTTTTGTCTAAACTTGCTTTTAAGCTCATCGGTTTAATTAAAAAGAGTATTAGAAAATTCAGGACAAAAAAATATTTGCTATTTAGGTTGAACACTTTTGCGGTTTCCAAAAAGATTAATTCATATGTACTCAACTTAACAAATTATTTACTTGTAAAACAAAAGGGAGGTACGCTTTGATATGAGAGCCCTCCGTAAAATTATTTCCGGATGATTATTGGAATAGATGAAATGTTGAAACTTTCCTATCGAAAGGTTGACAATTTTATTTTTAATTAATAAGTCATATTACGCCGGATTCGTTCACTTATTGTTAAAATAGTGCAAAATCGTAGCGCAGACTTAAGTCTGCGTTACAGAATTTAAAACCGAATTATATTTGCATAATGTGAATTAATAAATCTGATCTTAGTTTGCTTTGCTCTTTTTAAAGCCAATAAGAACGAGAGATTCGCAAAGACAAATATTGGAATTTTTCAAAAGTCTTTTAAATAAATCCAGCTGTCTTTTTTTGTTTTCTCTTTTGCATCGCCGCTTCTATTACACAGAAACATATTTCGCTATTTTATCAAACAGTAATTGGAAAGAGTATGGTTTAGCAATATAATCGTCGCAGCCTGCCGTTAAAGCATTTCTCCAGTCTTCTGTATATGCGTGAGCTGTAACGGCTATTACCGGAATATGGGAATATTCTTTTGTCGCTTTTAATTCATGGGTTAATTCTAATCCATCCTTATCTCCGTTGATGGAGATATCCATCAAGATTAGATCAACGTTATTATCTTTGAGCACTTCATAAACTTCTTCGGCTGATTCGGCAAGAAGCGATTTGTATTTTTTGTCGAGGACTCTTCTTAAGACATCTTGGTTGAGTGCATCATCTTCAACAATCAATATTACCGCATCTTTTTTCAGCTCTGTTCGGCTTACCGTTGCAGAACTTCTTCCAATCATGTTGAGTTGGTCAGTTTCCGGACGTTCCCCTTTGCTGAATTCAACTGTAAACGTTGTCCCTTCTCCTTTTTTACTTGCCACCGACAAAACCGCTTTGTTGAGCTCAAAATATTTCTTTGTTAATGCAAGCCCAAGTCCCACGCCTTCATACGATCTTCCGTACCCCATTTCCTCTTGTCGGTAAGGCTCAAAGAGATGTTCTAAATATTCCTCGCCAATACCTATTCCGGTATCTTTTATCTCGAACAAAACTCCATTGTTATCCTTTGGAAAAAGAGTAACTTTTACGAATCCTTTCTTAGTGTATTTGACAGCGTTGTCTATCAAATTGTAAATAGCTTGAGTTATTGAATACTCATCACCAATTATTTTGGCTTCTCCGCACCGGTTATCGAATATCAATTCGAGATTTTTCTCTTCCGCAGCATCTTTGTTCTGGTTGATTATATGCTCACATATTTCAAGAAGATTTATTTCTTTGAGGATAACCGAAAACTCACCGGTTTGCAAACGTGAATAATTTAAGATCATATCTACCGTTCGAATAATGCGTTGTGACGAGCTATCAATTCCCGTGAACAACGATTCGTCTTCTTTTTCCACGTACCGGGCATAGTTTTCTTTTATAAGGCTTGACAATCCTAATATCCCGTTCAAAGGTGTTCGGATTTCGTGCGACATATTATTGATAAATGCGTCTTTAAGTTTGTTTGCTGATTCAGCTTTTTCTTTTGATTCGATCAATTCGGATTCCATTTTTTTTCGGACGGTTATATCGTGGGTTACGACAAGCAGATAAGGTACATTTTGCATCTCGATTATTTTCCCCGACATGATTGCATCGATTATATGTCCGTCTTTCATTTTCAATTGTGTTTCGATAGTTGCACTTCCATTTTCAGATGCAAGCATTCCGCCAAAAACTTCGCTCTCTTCGGGATGAACCCAGAAATCCAGGTCGATATATGATTTATCCAGGACTTCTTCAAACGTATATCCCGATAGATACGTAAACATATCATTGACGGCAATATATTTCCCATCCGGCAGTGTACATAGACTTATTGCATCAGGTGAAAGATTGAACAGCTGCGAAAATTTCTCTTCCGAACGACGAAGTTCATTTTCCATTTCCTTACGTTGGGTAATATCAGTTAAAATTCCGAGTGAGCCAATTGCTGTCCCTTTCTCATCAAACCATGGATATGAACGGTCGGCAAGCCACTTAAAACTATCGTGCTTAGTCTTTATTAAATAGTCAGCGCTAAATTCATAAACAAGCTTTTCACGATTGGCTTTTAATTCTTCATTTTTTATTTCTTTGCCGCCAGTTCCCTCAATTTTTACAACAAGAGACGCAAATCCAATTTTGTTTATGTCGTCAGGGCTGTACCCTGTCAATTTTTCGATAGCTGGATTGATATAATCATACTTCATAGCATCACTATATTTTAGCCTGTAAAGGACTGCGTTGGTTTTGTCTGCAATAAGTCTGAAACGTTCTTCGCTTTCTCGCAATGCTTTCTCTGCACGTTTTCTTTCGGTAATGTCTTGGGCAACACCAATGAGTCCCAAAGGTTTGCCGTCTTTATCGTTTATAACTGTTGTAGAAAGATAAATCGGGAATTCACTTCCGTCTTTTCTTTTATTCCACAATTCACCGGTCCATCCTCCGAGTATTGTGGCTGGCAAAATTTCTTTGGTTAATTCCGGGGGGTTGTTTGGTGAACGGGCTATCGTCATATTTTTCCCAATTAATTCATTCTCGCTGTAGCCATAAGTTTTCAAAAATGATTCGTTCACAAAAAGAATTTTGTCTTCCATATCAGTAATACTAACGCATTCATTAACACTTCTTAAAGAGTGAGCAAGCATTACAATTTCTTCTTCTGCGCGTTTACGCTCGGAGATATCTAATGAAAGGACAAAAATCCCTTCCGGTACAGGTTGAACACTTAAAAAAAACCAGTTCACTGTTCCGTTACTAAATGTAAATGAGGATTCAAATTGTAGAGATACGCGTTCTTCCATACAGTGTTTGTATCCGGCAAATAACTCCGACTTTTCAACTCCCGGATACATTTCAATCATAGTCTTCCCGATAAGGTCTTCACGTTTCTGAAGACCATGTTTTGCCGCTGATTCGTTTACATAAAGATATTTCCAGTCGAAACCGATTAGCATACAACCTTCCAACATATTATCAAGTGTATCGCGATAACGTTTCTCACTTGCTTTAAGTTCTTCATCTGCACGTTCAAGTTCAGTTATATCGCGCGCGGCGGCGAAGATGCCTTGAATCTCTCCTTTCTCATTTTTATAGACTGTTGCGTTGTATAGCACATCAGTTGTCTTTCCTAAAATGTGCCGAATTGTGAGAGGATAATCTCTAACCAAGCTTTCTGCCAGTACCTTCTCATATACCTCTTTGGCTTTCTCAGGCTCTGTAAAATAATTTGAAAAGTCATCGCTGATGAGTAGTTCGCGAGAGACTCCGGTTACGATTTCAGTCGCTTCATTCACATCCGTGATCTTGCCATCCTGACCTATGATCACCAGCGGGTCAATACTGGACTCGATAAGTCTTCGATTGTATGAACTTGCTGCTCGCAACGCCTCTTCCGCCTGCTTGCGCTCCGTGATATCGCGAATGAATACTACAAATTGTTTTACGGAATTCAAAAAACTTAAACTGATTTCGACATCGAAAGCTACACCGTCTTTAGTTTTGTGTTTACTTTCAAACTGATCTGTACCAGATTGAATGATTCTCTGTATGCGTGCGGCAACATCTTCCGGCTTATCAATTACTTCAATATCAGGAACAGAAAGATTTAATAATTCTTCTCGGGTGTAGCCCGACATGTTGCAATAAGTATCATTTACATCCAATAGTTTCGCTTTCTCATCCACAAGCCAGAATCCAAACAAAGCAGAAGATATCATCGTTTTGTATTGCTCTGCATACTCTCTCATTGCCTTTTCCGCCTGCTTTCGCTCGGTGATGTCCCGCTGAATTCCGAGGAAGCCGATGATATTTTTCGTTTCATCGAAAATCGGAGTAGCGGAGACTTCGACATTAATCAATGTATCGTCTTTTCTTTTATTGATGAGTTCACCCCTCTTTTCTTTGCCGTCTTTTAAGGTTTCCCAAAACAGTTTGTAGTAGTTCGCATCTTCTTCTCCGCTTTTAAGAATTCGTGGAGTAGCTTTACCAACAATTTCATCGGTAGTGAATCCGTAAGTAGAAGTGAAAGCAGGATTGACGAATGTGAAGAGACCTTCTTTGTCTGTTAGAAAAATAACTTCACCGGAACTATCCACAGCTTTTTTCAATTTTAGAAGCGCTTCTTCTGCGCGTTTGCGTTCAAATTCTTTTTGAATGTATTCAAGAGCAAAAGAAATATCAGTTGACATCTCATCAAGCAAATTAATTTCTAATTCATCAAAAAAATTAATTTCATTTGAACAAATGCAAAAACCGCCTATTGATTTTCCAAGAACTATTAGTGGGAATACTACAAATGACTTAAATCCTAAAGACGAAGAGTGCCGCTTCCAAATTTCCGCTATGTTGTTATCGGTATCAATATTATTTGAAAAAAAACTTTTGCCAGACTTTATCGCATTAATAATCGGATTTTGTTTTTGACTCACTTCAATTAAACCGTTTGCTAAACCGGCAGTTGCGGCAGTTTCAATTTTCTTCGTCTCACTATTTACGATTCCGATCCATGCGCTCTGGAATTTTCCCTCGTCAATCGCTATCAAACAAGCTTTGTTCAGCAATTGTTTTGTATCGTTAATTCGAACAATCGCTTGATTGATATTACTCAATACAGCGTACACACGATTTAGTTTAGTAATCCTATCTTCAGCACGTTTCCGAATCTCAATTTCTGCCGATAGTTCTGCCGTTCTTTCCGTTACTACTTCTTCCAGGTGGTCATTTAGTTTTTTCAAGTCATCCTGTGTTTGCACCAATTCATCGTTTCTCTGAACCGCCGCTTCATATGTTGAAACAAGGAGAGTTAGCATCTGCTGCTGCCCAGCTGTAATGAACCGTCTCTTACCTCCAAAAACTAATTCCACTCCAATTCTAACTCGTTCACTATTGTGGAGTTTCTTATTTGCCAGGATTTGTTCAACATGTGAAATGAGATAGTCTTCGCGATACGGTTTTGTGATAAAATTATCTGCGCCGCAGGAAATACCTTCAAGCACATCTTCCGAACGGGCGAGAGATGTAAGCAGTATAACCGGGATGTCCATAGTGCTTTCACCTGCTTTTATCTCTTTACAGAGTTCGTAACCATTCATTTCCGGCATTATAATATCGCTGATAACTAATGATGGTATGTCTTTAGCAATAA
>JALNWB010000080.1 GCA_023231105.1 Ignavibacteriaceae bacterium
ATTCTTAAAGTAATTCATTTCGTCATCATACGTTTTACCCACGTAATAGTTAGGCCAAACGTACGTCCCTAAAATTGGCCAGCGTTGGTAATTTCGTATCCGCGCTTCATCTGAAACACTTCTGAGAGAATCAATAAATTTGAAAATAGTTGAGATATTAAATTCGTTTTTGCGTAAGGCAAACCATCGCCCGGCAAACTGTTTCTGGAAATTTTTATCGGCGACAAGTTTCTTCCACCAAAAAGGAACTTGAAACAAATCATCGCGCAAGTATGAAGCGTTGTTACTTAAATATGAAATTTGCCAACCGTAAATCAGCGAAGCATCATAATAATCGGAATTGCCCCAGGCTAAATTATAATCCCAAACCGGTCCCATAAAAAGTTTAGAATTTTTCGAATCTTTATCTTTGTACATAAACACACTAAGCCGATAGGAGTCAACATTTTTACACATCTCGTTCAACAAAAAATAATCTACAAACGAAGGGACATCAATTATTGCAGGATACCCGGTGAGAGAATCTGCGAAATCCGGATTGTACATTCTCGTTTCAAAAACGTTTATAAAATTTTGAATATATTCTTTTTGTCTCGGAGTGATGTCTTCGGGCTTAGGATAATGATACTGAAAATATATTTTTTGATATGCTTCAAAGTAAGGCGGAAAAGTTGATTTCCATCCGTCATTGCCGGAGCCGTCCTCTTTATCAATTTTTAAAATATATCCACCTGTAAGATTATCGCCTGTAGAATCAGCTGTGGTCATTTTTGAAATGTCGACACGGTTTTTATCGCGTTTGATTTTTTCAAATAAAACATACACGCCCATGTACTCGCCGTTAAGCACCAATTCACAAAATTTAAATCGCGAAGCATATCTGCCGATACTTGCGGAAAGCCAATACGTAAGCACGTCGCGGAAAAAAGTTTTGTCGGTATAGGGCGCATACAAAATCCAATTTGATTCAGACGGTAAGCCAAGCAGCGAAGCTGAAGAATCAGTATCGGCAGCCGTTCTTAATTCAACTGCATATTGTTTTTTGGGAAACCACTGCGAAGTTGAACCTCGAATCTCAATTCCAATTTTTCCTTTATAATTATTTTGCGGATCAGTGAGATTGTTTCTAACTCCTTCACCGTTAAAAATAATTCCCAAGTCGATGGTTATTTTCGGTTCATTTTTTATTGTCTGTCCGTGAGTTTCAAGAATTACTATTGGCAAATTGGAGGAAGTGAAAGCAACCTGATTTTCAATTGAACCGGAAATTTTACTTTGACTAATAAGCAGAACACAAAATCCGAACAACAGGAATACGATAAGAAATAAAGATTTCATTTTAAAAAGAGAAATAGTTAATCGAAAACTACCTGTTCGGAAGGATTTTCCCAAAGATGAAAAAGCATATGAATTTGTTCTTCTGTAATTCTTGCTCCCGAAAGGTGCGGAAGATCATCCTTTGAAAAAAAACTTACTTCAGAAGTTTCTGTCCCGGAAGAAAAATCATTATTCACCAATTCACAAAGAATAAATATTTTGTAAATATGAAAAGGAGAGATGGGATAGTCGTGTTTAAGCTTATCAATAACGGCGAGCAGCCTTACCGGTTTCACATCAGCGCCGGATTCTTCCTTCGCTTCTTTAATCGCAATTTCAGAAGGCGAATAACCAATGTCAGCCCAGCCGCCGGGGATTGACCATCTGCCGTCAATTTTTTCTTTCACCATTAAAATTTTATTCTCTTTAAATACTACTGCACGAACATCAACTTTTGGCGTTTGATATCCAGTTTCATTTGCAAAAAGATTTTGAATTTTTTTTATCGGTGTATCAGTAATTTCTGCAAATAATAATTGACTGAGTTTCTTAAGCTCATCATAGCGTTCCCTATCAAAATCGTTTTCGCAATATTCTAATCCGGCGAAAGCAATTGCCTGAATCTTTTTTACAAGTTCAATCGAAGTTTTCATTTTAAATAAAGCATTTTTTTTGTTTGAAGAAAGTTGCCCGCCCGCAGTTGATAAAAATAAACGCCACTTGAAAGTTGTTGGTTGATGGTTGTTAGTTGTAAGTTGAATGGAATTGTATAAATTCCAGGAGCTTTTTCTTCATTCACCAAAGTTTCAATTTCGTTTCCAAGTATATCATAAACTTTTAGACTGATGAATTGCCGACTGACGACTGAATACTGAATACTGGTGACTGGATTAAACGGATTCGGATAATTTTGTGAAAGTAAAAACTTTGGCTCTGCAATTTTTTTTTCTTTTACCGCCGAAGTGATAAAGCGTTTTTCAATTGCGTTCCATAAGTCGGTGCGGCTGCCGTCGTAACCCAAAGCCCACATTCCTATTCCTTTTAACTTATAAGATTTTGCTAAATCATATTTTAATCCCAAACTCGAATCATTATCAAACCAGACTTGATACCAGGTTGTATCGTTTAGTTTCCATCGGTACCATGGAGTTTTTTCATTGTTTTCCCAAAGCAATCCGTAAGTTTGGGAAAGCGAAACATCATCCCGGAAACGCGTAGTATATCCATAATTAACAACCGCCGCGTGTGGTTCTTGAGTTTTTGTTTGCCATCTATTACCGTAATAAGGAACGCCGAGAATTAATTTTTTTGGATTACTCTTTATAACATCGGCGTACTGTTTGGTTATCGTATTTGTAATGTTATAAGTTCCGCCAAGCAACGGCGCGTTTGAACCTGTGTAATCACTCCATTTGCCGGCAAACGCATATCCCATAATAAAAATATAATCGCACGCATTCGCCAAGCCTGTAAGTTTCCATCCACTTCCATTAATAGCAGGACCGGCAAAGGATACTTCACAATTTGGAATTGCCGTATGCAGATAATTTGTAAGTGCGGTCATAAATCCATTTAAAAGATCGCCGCGATCCGACGAATAATATTCTTCAAAATCAATATTCACTCCGTCAAGTTTATACGATTCAACTTTATTCTTCAAGTTGGAAAATAAATTTTGCTTTGCAGAATCTGAGTTCAATAACTGATGCATTTGCGAAGCTTCAAAATTTGTAGAAGAAAGAATTACCTTTACTCCATTTTGATGAGCTTTATTTATCACGTCCGTCCAGGGCCAGTAAGGTGGATTTTTTAAATTACCAAGACTATCGGCAGCAAAATCAAAAAGAGCGATATGCGTGAGCAAGTCATATCGTAAATAATTTCTTGCTGTTGGATATTCCCAGTACGGCAGATAGCCGAATACTGAAGCGGTTAATTCGGATTTTTCAAATTGAAGAGGAATAATTTCGGTTTGGTTTTCCGGCACATTCGCTTCCAACCTTTCAATCTTGCCGTAAGTTTGTTTATCTGTGTTATGAACAGAAAAAGATTGCGCAAAACTTTCCGTATAAAAAAAGAAGAGAATGGTAATTAGCGTTTTCATTTCTTCGTTTACACGCCGAAAAGTTTTTTGAATTCAGCGGTTTGATTTGCGAGTTTATCAATGATTCCCGTTTCATCTTCTCCGGTTTTTGATTGAAGCGCCTGCTTTGCGAAAACTTCACTTTTCAGAACTTCAGCCGAGCAGGCTTTAGCAAAACCGGCTAACGCCGAATCAGAAGTAATGACCATTAAATTTTTTCTGTTGGCTGCGTTGGAAATATCTTCGCGAATGAGATCATCTGCGGTTTGTTTCTGCGAATATTTTATTTTGAGAAAGTCCGAAGCAATTACGGTTGATTGGAAACCATCAAAATAAACAACGCCTTTATTTTTCATCGTCTTAAAGTATCTATCTAACAGAAAAACTAATTGCTCACGCGATGCTTGTTTATCTTTTTGTTGAAGAAAAAAAAGTTTCTTTATCTTCCCGATAAGATTATTTCCATCAATTAAAAATGTTTTCACATTCGTCATCTTCCGCTAAAGAAATTATCGGTCTTGGTGATTTTTAAATCTTGCAACTGCGGAGCTTTCACTCTAACTTCCAATCGGTAACCGGTGTAAGTGCCAATCGGATTCCAAGTAAAATTCATAAGCCAGCAATGTAAATCTCTACTTATCATTACCTGGGGAGCGGAGAATTGTTTGCCGGTAATATCATAACTACCGCTAACGCTAATCTTCCAAAACTTTGTTAAACTGATATTTGCCGAACCGCTTATTGTTGAATAGCGGGAAGTTGAATAAGGGTTGCTGCGCGATTCACTATAATTATAGTTGAGCGAAACACTCCACGGGATAGAAAAATCCGGCTCTTGCGAATCATAAATCCCGCGGTACATTTTATTGTTTTTCTGGAAAGCTGCTTCCTGTTGACGAAGTGAATCTTCCATTTTATTCTCTTCGCTTGATTTTAATTTGTCGCCTGAAAAAGTTGTTGAAAGAGAGAAAGTAAAACTTTTTAAACGCAAAAATCCTTTTCCTTCGTTAATTAAGAATTTATTTATATCCTCCCCCTTTTCATTGTAATCATAAAGGGAATGAGTAGTGTTGCAACGAATATTTAATAAGTCACCAATATTTGTATCATAGCCCATGCTTAAACCAGAGAAGCGTAAACTATCCTTTGTGAAATCATAATTTATACCAGCGGTCATATTTAAAAGTTTAACTTTGTTTTCTTTTGAAGTTGTATCGGTTCTATCAACCATCGTTTTCATTTCAAAAAGATTTCCAACAGACAAGCCAATACTCTGAGATTCACCTGGATTAGCTCCTCGAAAAATTTCGCGTTCATATTTATCGTAACGAATTTCTTCTCCTTTTGAATTTTTATAGTAATCGAAATAACCCCATTTCTTTTGCGAAAAATCCGGATTATAGTTATATGAAATGGAAGGTGAAATGCTATGTCGTATAGCGGCAATACCAAATCTTTGCGGTTGAAAAATGCCATATATTTTTGTTGAGGCTGAAACTCCAAGACTAAATGTACGGACAAATTGAAGTTGTTTGAGATCGGAAATAACAGCGCTATCTGCGCCGCTAAAGGGTGAAACCATATTTTCCTTTTTTATTCTCTTGTTATACCAAAGTTCTCGATAGCTGAAACTTGGAGAAATATTGATGTACCCGAATTTTGGAGATGCGCTGATATTTAAACTATGTTGAATGCCGCCCCGGATTGCAAGCTGACCGTCTTGCTTTATTCTTCTATTTTGAAATTGATTATTGTAATTCAATCCGATAAGTTCATACCATTTCTGTTCGCCGACAACTTTTTTTCTTTTGAAAGGATACATCTGTGATTTTGAAAATGAAAACGTTGGAAGAAATTCGGTAATGTTTCCGCTTGACAAATCTTGATTTCTAGTGTACCCAAGCGAGATGCTGCTTCCTGATTCCTCCCAACTTTTATGATAATTCGCATTTGATACAATTTGCTGTCTTAGAAGCTGGCTGTAATCCGCACTGTTTTGTTTAAAATAATCTCCCGACATGAATTCCATATTAATATCGAGTTGTGAAGAAGGAGTTATCGTTTGATTATGCACCCAACGGAGTCGCCAGTTTTTTAGCTCGTTATAATCGGGATCGGTTCTTTCACCTTGATGCAAATCGGAATATGATGCTTCTAAATTTCCGGTAAAATCATAACGTTTTAAATAACGAAAACGGGAATTCAAATTGTAACCGCCTTTAGTATAATAATCTGCGGTTAAAGATAAATCCATGTAATCGCTGATCGCCCAAAAATATCCGAAGCGTGAAAAATATCTTCCGTAGCCGGCGCGCTCACCAATTGCGGGGGCAAGCAGTCCGGAGCGTCTTCCCGACTCCAACGGAAAGACAACAAAAGGAATTGGAATTGGAAACGGAACATCGCCGAATGCCAGCCAAATCCATTTGCCGATAAGCTGTTCTTTCTGGATCATTTTCATTTCACTTCCGAAAAAATAATAATGAGGATGTTCCAGCGTGCAAGTTGAATAGACGCCGTTTTCAATAAAGAAAGTCTTCTTATCAACTTTTTTTATTTTTGCGCCGGAGTAAGAAGCCTGTTCAATTTCGGAAGCTGCATACGTGATATAACCTTTTGTCGTTTTGAAATTATATCGCATGCGCATCCCTTTGTACTCTTCTTTTTTATCAACAAGAACAGGCGCTTCAATTTCCTTGTTCGTCACCGAATCCTTTCCCAAGCCAAACGATTCAACATTGGAGGTTTCAAAATCAACAATAATTTTTCCGCTTTTCAACTCGGTATCTTTGTAACGCATATCTCCGTTACCATAAATGTGCATTTTCTTTTGGTCAAGAAAAAAGATGATGGAATCTTTAGCCGATGAATAGATGATGGAATCGATGTCGGTGCTTTTTTTAGTTGAATCGTGCAACGCCAAAGAATCTTGAAGAACTTTGGAAGAATCAGTTGAAAAAACTTTTAGCGAATCCGTTTGCCCAAAACAGGTTATTGCGAAAACAAAAATATGGAGCAAAAAAATTTTCATTTATTGATTTACCAAATGAAAATTATATTGAATAAAAAACAAGTGATGACGCTCCTTTAATGCCGGCTTCATTTTTTAATTTTGCCGGAAGCACTTTGCACCGCGGCACTAACGATTTAAGAACTCGTTGTTTCAAAGACATTTCTATGTTGTCAAGTAGTAATTTGCCGAAACCTGCAACACCGCCGCCGATAATAAATGTGCTAACGTCAAGCAGATTAGAAACCGAGGCGAGTGCAAAGCCAATATTCCTTCCCAAATTTTTTATCACTTCATTTGCAAACGGGTCTCCCAATTCTGCGGCAGTGCTAATCACCTTGGGAGTTAACGCGTTAAAGTCGTCGCTAATTAACTCAACTATTTTTGAATCTTGATGATTTTTCAAACCTTCTTTTGTGTTTTGTATTAAATAACTGTTGCCGGCATAGGCTTCAATACAGCCGTAAGAACCGCATCCGCATTTTGGACCATTAATATCAATGGTAATATGTCCTATTTCACCGGCGGCTCCAAAATCTCCGCGGAATAATTTTTTGTTTAGAATGATTCCACCGCCAACACCGGTGCCAAGCGTAATCATTACAAAAGATTTATAATTCTTTCCGGCGCCGAAAATCAATTCACCAATTGCTGCGGCATTCGCATCATTTTCAACAAAGGTCGGCAGTTTAAAAGTTTTTTCTATCAGATGCCCAAGCTGAACTTTTCCCCATCCGGGAAGATTCGGCGGATTTTCAACCGTTCCTTTTTTCTTTGAAACAATTCCCGGAGATCCAATGCCGATTCCTTCAATTTTAATTTTATCCGGATCAAGCAGTTCTTTTAATCCTTTTTTCATTTGCTTAATTACTACATCAGGACCGCCTTCTGCTTTTGTATCCACAAAAGATTTTCTGACGATTTTCCCATTTTCCGTAACGATGCCGAACTTGATATATGTTCCACCTAAGTCAACCCCAATCGCATATTTTTCCGATTTCGACATATTGTTCTCCGCATGTATGTTGCTATTAAACTTACTTATCTCTGAATTCCTTATCAACTATTTTTAATTCACCGGGATATGAAATATTTCCAAGAATCGTACTGACGGTTGGCTTGGTATAAACAGCTAACCGGGAATTTCCGTTTCCCGTGCCGGCAATATTCAAAGCAAGATTGAGTACCGATTCAAAGCCGTGATCTTGTATATTTTTTACAACATCAAAATTAATTGAGAGAGGTATAGCTGTTGCTTCGCCGGTTCCCGGGATTGTTACGGGCGAAGAAATATCTCCTGTCAAAATTTCTTTTTCATCCACAAAAAGCCGGTATGGAAGAGAAACTATAGAAGCGTTTGTTGAAGCGTATCCTCCGGATCCGTCATTCGGATTTTTCACATCAATGTTTAAAACGAACGCAATAGGCAACGAACCTTTTGAAATTGCAGAAGTAAGCTTCAAGGCATCGAATGGGGAAAAATCACTTAATTTATTTTTTCCGCTTAACGGAATATCCGCCAGCCGAACGTTGGAAACCACGCCAAGTTTAAATTTCAATCGCGAAACGTCCACCATTGATTGATAAATACTGCACGAAGTAAATACAAATGCTAACAATGCGATGATCAAAATACTTTTTTTCATAAATTCCTCAGGAATTATTGCGCTAATTTTATTAAAGATTCTTCAATCTTCTTAACGATTAAATCGGCAACTTTTAATGCGCGCCAGCCGTCTTCACCGGAAACTACAGGCTTTTCTTTTTTAATTATCGATTGAAGAAATAAATCCAATTCATATTTCAATGCGTTCACTTCAACTTGTTCCGGTTGTTCGTAAATAACAAATTTCTTTTTATCGCCTACACCTATCTCGCCAAAGTTGATATGCGCTTCATCAATTTTTTGATCTGAAGGAACGAGACGAAATACTTCCGAAACTCCGGTAATGAAATCAAGCGAAAGATATCCTTCTCTCTGAAAGATTCTCATCTTCCGCATTTTTTTCTGCGAGATTCTGCTTGCCGTTACGTTGGCAACCGCCCCGTTTTCAAATTCAATTCTTGCATTTGCAATATCGATATTATTTGAAACAATAGCCACACCGCTTGCGTGCACACTTTTTACTTCACTTTTTACGAGGCTTAAAATTATATCAATGTCATGAATCATTAAATCCAAAACGACTGCCACATCCGTTCCCCGCGGATTAAATTGCGCAAGTCGGTCGCTTTGCACAAAGAGCGGATTTAATTTATATTTTTCCAACGCAAGCAGAGCCGGATTAAAACGCTCGATGTGTCCGACTTGCAAATTCATTTTATTTTCGCGGGCAAGTAAAACCAATTCTTCCGCATCATCAAGCGAGACGGTAATCGGTTTTTCCACAAACACATGGATTTTATTCTCCAAACATTTTTTCGCTAATTGATAATGCGCACTGGTAACAGCGGCAATTGAAACCGCTTCAACTTTGCTTATCAATTCGTCGATCTGCTCAAATGCAATTGTGTTGTTTTCTTTTGCAACGGCTTTTGCAATATAAAAATCGGCATCGTAAATGCCGACAAGTTCGGCATTTTGTAATTGAGAGAACATTTTTGTGTGTAGCTTCCCCAAATGTCCCGTACCGATAACTCCTACTTTAATTTTTTCCATTTTTCACCTTCGTTAAAATTGTGAATCTAGAAAATTTTTAAATGATTCTTTGTCCGGGCAAAGATAATAATCATTTAGAAATTGACGGGCTAAAACTTTTTCCCCGGCATTTAAATAATTTACATACACGGCAGCAACTGCAGATTTTATTTCTGTTGAAGTTGAGCAGTCTTTTGCAGAACCGCTCCATGTGCTTTCAATAAAGGAAATAGCTTGTTCGTTCTCCTGCAAATAAACATCATAAACCAGATCATTAACATTATATAATTTCCCCTCTTCAATCACAATGCAATTTATTGATGAAAAATATTCATGCTCAAAGGAAGAATATAGAGAATCAAAATCCGGATTCCCGGTAAGAAGCAGCGTCCTATCCAATTCATCTGAATAAAAGGGAACCGGTTCATAAACGCCTGAGTAAAGCGTATCAATTAAAGAGAAAGTGTCTTTTATGCTATAGACGAAAGTAAAATATTTTGGTATCCCGTTTACAATTTTTTTATCACGGATGAGATATTCAATTTCCGGACCGTCGCTTAGTTCAACAAAAAATTCCGCCGGCTCGTTAAAATGTTTTTCAAAAATAATTTTCCCCGAAGTGTCTGCGACTGTTAATTTATTGTTTTCCAATTTCGGTTCGAAAATATTTTTTCTGTTATATTGTCCAAATCCAACCACTGCACTTAACAAAAGTAATCCAAGAATACGTGTCATTTAATTTTTTCAATTTTCCTTCGATAATTTTTTTAGCGAGATTCACCCCTGCATTGAGAAAAGTGGTTAAAATCTGCCTCTTTTATAATGAATTTTTCCTTATTTTTATATGCAAACATAAAGATTTTCTTAAACTTACTGAAATAACCACAGATGAATAAAATAATTTCTGCTGAGTTTCTTGCAGCCGATATCAAAAGGTTTGTTATTGAAGCTCCCAAAATTGCCGCAAAACGGAGAGCAGGACAATTTGTAATTGTCCGTATTGACGAAAAGGGGGAAAGGATCCCACTTACCATAGCTGATTCAAACAAAGAACAAGGGACAATCACCATTATCGTTCAAGGAATCGGAAAAACAACCAAAGAAATTAACAATCATGTAGCCGGTGACTTTTTCTTAGACGTAGTTGGTCCTCTCGGAAAACCTTCACACATAGAAAACTTCGGAACCGCAATTAGTATCGGAGGAGGTGTTGGAACAGCAATCGCTTTCCCCACTGCAGTTGCTTTAAAGGAAGCCGGAAATCACACTATCGTTATAAACGGCGCCCGAAATAAAGATTTAGTAATCTTAGAAGAAGAATTGAAAAATGTTGCTGACGAACTTTACATAACAACTGATGACGGCAGTTACGGTTATCATGGGTTTGTTACGCAAAAGTTGCAAGAGTTGATCGACAGTGGAAGAAAAATCGATTTCGTTCTTGCCATCGGTCCAATTCCGATGATGAGAGCGGTTGCCAACACTACCAAACCATACGGTATAAAAACGGTTGTAAGCCTAAACCCCGTGATGGTTGACGGCACCGGAATGTGCGGCGGATGCCGTGCTACTGTTGATAACAAAACTGTTTTCGTCTGTGTTGATGGACCCGAATTTGACGCTCATCTTGTAGATTTCGATCTGCTTACAAAACGAAACCGCACCTATAATCAAAGTGAAAAAGCGGCTCTCGACAATCATCTTTGCAAATTAGATAAAGCTTTTGTTGAAGCCGTTACTACCGAATCCTAACACAATAACGAGATTTTTTTTATGCCCCCACTTACAAAAAAAGAAAGAATGCAGATTTCCCGTCAACCTATGCCGGAACAAGAACCTTTAGCAAGAAGTAGAAATTTTTTAGAAGTCAATCTTGGTTTTACAGAAGAACTTGCACGAATGGAAGCCAATCGTTGTTTACAATGCCCCAAACCGGTTTGTGTTGAAGGTTGTCCTGTCGGCGTTAAGATAAGAGATTTTATACAGCTTGTCAGCGAAGGAGATTTCCTCGGCGCCGCTGCAAAAATAAAAGAAGACAACGCTTTACCGGCTGTCTGCGGAAGAGTTTGTCCGCAGGAAGAACAGTGCGAAGCGAAATGCGTTGTAGGCGTTAAACATGATCCGGTTGCCATCGGCAGATTGGAAAGATTTGTTTCCGATTATGAACGCGAAAAAGTTGGAATTAGAACTCCGCACGTAAAACCAAAAACCGGGAAGAAAGTTGCAGTTGTTGGAAGCGGTCCTGCTGGACTAAGTTGTGCCGGTGATTTGATTCAACTTGGACACGATGTAACCGTTTTTGAAGCGCTTCACGAAATTGGCGGAGTATTGATTTATGGAATCCCGGAATTCCGCTTACCAAAAAATATTGTTAAAGCCGAAGTTGACGCTTTAAAAAATCTCGGCGTAGAATTCCAAACAAATGCGGTTATCGGGTTTACCGATACCGTTGACGAACTTTTTGAAAACGGATACCACGCAGTGTTTATCGCGGTTGGCGCCGGTCTTCCCTATTTTATGAGTATTCCGGGAGAAAATTTTAACGGCGTTTATTCTGCAAACGAATTTCTTACTCGCGTTAATTTGATGAAAGCATACAAATTTCCCGAATACGACACGCCTGTTTTTGATTGCAAAAATAAAAACGTTGCCGTCTTCGGAGGCGGAAACACGGCGATGGATGCAGTCCGCACCGCTAAACGTCTCGGCGCAAAAAATGCTTACATCATGTACCGCCGTTCCGAAAAAGAAATGCCTGCCCGTCTTGAAGAAGTTCATCATGCAAAACAAGAAGGGATTGAGTTTGTTTTCCTTACCAATCCTTTGGAATTTCTTGGTGATGAAGACGGCTGGCTTCGCGGTGTAAAATTACAAAAAATGGAACTCGGCGAACCGGATGCTTCCGGCAGAAGAAGACCTGTTCCAATTCCAAACTCAGAATATATTATTGATTTAGATATGGCTGTAGTTGCAATCGGCAACGGTTCAAATCCGATAATTCAAAAAACCACACCGGATTTATCCTATAACAAGCGCGGCAATATTATAGTAAATGAAGAGAATATGAAAACATCGAAGAAAGGTGTTTTTGCCGGCGGAGATATTGTTTCCGGCGGGGCAACGGTTATTCTTGCAATGGGCGCCGGTAGAACTGCCGCCAAAGCCATCGATAATTATTTAACCAATACTGAAGCCTGGTAAACGATGCCCTGGAAAGATTTACAAAAAAAATATAACCGCCCGGAGAATTTTTTCAACCGCGATCTTAGCTGGATTGAATTTAACCGCCGCGTTTATGAGGAAGCATTAAATCCCGATAATCCACTGCTTGATAGAATTAAATTCATTTCCATTTTCTTTTCCAACCTTGACGAATTTTACATGATCCGCGTCTCCGGTTTAAAGGAACAAGTTGCCGCCAACGTTGCCGAACCAACGATTGATGGATTAACGCCGAGGGAGCAATTACAGAAAATAGAAACTTCTCTTAAACCAATGCTGGAATCGCTTGTTGAATTATGGAAAAATGAAATCATCCAGGGACTAAAAGAGAATAATGTTTTCATACACAACCTTAACGAATTGAGCGATGAAGAGAACAATTTTTTAAATGCTTATTTCAAAAAAGAAATTTACCCGGTCTTAACTCCGCTGGCTTTTGATCCGGGAAGACCTTTCCCGTACATTTCTAATTTAAGTTTAAGTTTAGCCGTCGTGGTCAAAAGCCCGAAAGGGAATAAACATTTTGCAAGAGTAAAAGTTCCAAACGTTTTACCCCGTTTGCTTCGCATTGATAACATTATCAATCCGCTAAAAAAGAAAGATACGGAAGAGGGATTTTCAGCAAAATATATTTGGGTCGGAGATTTGATAAAAGCGAATCTTCATTTTCTCTTTCCAAAGATGGAAATTTTAGAAGCGCATCGATTTAGAATCACACGCGACACGGATATTGAAATTCAAGAAGATGAAGCTGATGACTTACTTCGCGTGATTGAAGAAAATATCCGGCAACGAAAATTCGGAAATGTCGTTCGTATTGAAGTTGAAAAAGATATGCCCGATTTTATGATCGAAACGCTGCTGGAAAATCTACAAATCCGTGAAAGCGATCTGCACGTTTACGATGGTCCTCTTGGCTTAAGCGATGTAATGATCTTATACGATCTGCCTCTTCATCAATTAAAAGAAAGACCTTTTTACCCGGTAACTCCAAAATGGTTTGACGAAGAAGAAGATATTTTTTCTACTATCCGGAGAAAAGATATTCTTATTCACCATCCGTATGAATCTTTTAAACCCGTCATTGAATTTATAAAACAAGCCGCAAACGATCCCGATGTTTTAGCGATAAAGCAAACTCTTTACCGCGTCGGTTCAAATTCTCCTATAGTAAAATATTTAATTGAAGCCGCCGAACGGGGCAAGCAAGTCGCCGTTCTTGTTGAATTGAAAGCCCGCTTTGACGAAGAGAATAATATTTTCTGGGCAAGAGAGTTAGAAAAAGTGGGCGCCCACGTGGTTTATGGTTTGGTCGGTTTGAAGACTCATGCAAAGATGACTTTAGTTGTTCGGAAAGAATTTGAAGGACTGAAACGCTACATTCATTTAGCAACCGGGAATTATAATGCTACCACTGCAAAAATTTATACAGACCTTGGGCTTTTCACAACGAATGAAGAACTCTGTTCGGATGTTTCAGACGTTTTCAACTTTTTAACAGGTTATTCTAAACAGACAGACTTCAATAAATTAATTGTCGCTCCTCTAAATCTGCGAAATACTTTTCTCAAATTGGTTTTCCGCGAAATTGAGAATGTTAAAAACGGCGGCGAGGGAAAAATGATTTTGAAATTAAACGCCATCGTTGATCCGATTTGCATCGCCGGACTTTATGAAGCATCAAACAGCGGCGTAAAAATTGAACTGATTGTCCGTGGAATTTGTTGTTTAGTACCGGGCGTTCCCGGTTTAAGCGAAAATATTACGGTGAGGAGTATTGTCGGAAGATATTTAGAACACAGTAGAATTTATTATTTCTTCAATAATGGAAACGAAGAAGTTTATTTAAGCAGCGCTGATTTAATGCAGCGAAACTTGGACGGGCGCGTTGAAACAACATTCGGAGTTGAGGATGAAAAACTTAAGAATGTTTTAATCAACAATGTTCTTTTCCCTTATCTTAAGGATAATACAAAAGCTAGAAAGCTAAATTCAACAATGGAATACTCCATGCTTCAACCCGAAGAGCATGAAAGAAAATTTAATATTCAGGAATGGCTGATGAAGCATTCGGAAAAAGCCGCGAGTAAAATAAAAAAAGCCAAATGATGTTTTTAATAAATCAAACAAAGGAATGAAAATGCAAATTACGAAAGAAGGAGTACTGAACGCTCTGAAAAGAGTGAACGACCCCGACCTTCATAAAGATTTAGTAACGTTAAAAATGATCGAAAATATTCAAATAGACGGGAACAAGATTTCAGTTGAAGTTATCTTAACTACTCCGGCTTGTCCTTTAAAAGATAAAATTCAAGAAGATTGTAAAAACGCGATTAAACAAGATTTCCCTGATGCGTCGGAAATTATTTTTACGATGAGTTTCAAAGTTTCATCACACGCAAATGAAGTTAAAGATGCAATTTTGCCTGGTGTAAAAAACACCATCGCGATTGCGAGCGGTAAAGGCGGCGTTGGGAAAAGCACAGTTGCAGTTAACCTTGCCGTTGCGCTTGCAAAAGAAGGAGCTAAGGTTGGTTTAATTGATGCCGATATCTACGGACCAAGCATTCCGTTGATGATGGGCATTAAAGAAAAGCCCCGCGTCTATCAAGATAAAGACACCATGAAAATGCTTCCGCTCGAAAATTTCGGAATCAAATTAATGTCTATCGGATTTTTAATTGATGATAACGCTCCCGTTATTTGGCGCGGACCGATGGCAAGCGGCGCGGTAAAACAATTTTTGTCCGATGTTGCATGGGGCGAACTTGATTATCTAATTTTTGATATGCCTCCCGGAACGGGAGATATTCAATTAACGTTGGCACAGACTATTCCGCTGACAGGTGCAGTAATTGTTACCACGCCGCAGGAAGTTTCTCTAATTGACGCGCGCAAAGGTTTGAAGATGTTCCACCGCGTTAATGTTCCGGTGCTTGGTATTATAGAAAACATGAGTTATTTTATCGCACCAGATACCGGAAATAAATATGATATTTTCGGAAACGGCGGCGGAGAAAAACTTGCCGAGGAACTTGAAGCTCCTTTTCTCGGCGGCATTCCAATTGATCCGCGGATTCGAATCGGCGGCGATAAAGGAGTCCCGATCGTTTATGATATTCCGGATTCTGTTCATTCGGAAATAATTTATTCGATCGCAAGAAATTTAGCAGCTCAAGTAAGCATCAGAAATATGAATGCTTCGGAAACAAAAATTGAAATTGTTATGGAAAACTAAAAGAAGATATTTTGATGGAAGAAAGAATAAAAAAAGCTCTCGATAACGTCCGACCCTATTTACAAGCCGACGGCGGAGATGTAGAATTGGTAAATGTTTCCAAAGACGGAATTGTTCAAGTGAAATTAATCGGGGCATGCAGCTCATGCCCGATGTCTCAAATGACATTGCGGGCAGGTGTTGAGCGCGCACTAATTAGAGAAGTCCCCGGCATTAGACGAGTAGAAGCGGTTTCATAAAACGATGCAAAACGAAGCAGTCATAAAAAGAAATTATTTCCCTCTGCTATTTATTTTGCCTTTATTGTTTTTTCTTATTTATTATTTACTTGATGTGCTGATCCTTTTGGCGCTCTCTGTTCTTCTGGCGTTTATCCTTGATCCGATAATTAACTTTCTTGAAAAAAATTCTTTCAAAAGATTACATGCCATCCTCCTGGTATTTCTAATTTCTTTCATGTTTGGGTTTGGAATTTATTCTTATCTAATTCCGGCAATCCTTAAACAAACTAACGCGCTTTTCTTAAAGTTGAATGTCGAGACTATTAAAAGTCAGTTGGTTTTATTAGAAGACCACATGCAAACTTTATTTCCTTTCGTGACCAAAGAAAGGATTGCTCAACAAGTTGAAAAACTTTCAGCGGGAATGTTTGAAAATCTACTTCAACAAGTTTCCCCGTTTCTCACAAACATTTTTTCGTTTCTGGCTGTAATTATTATTCTTCCGTTTACTACTTTTTTTATTTTAAGAGATAGAGCTCAAATTGTCAAAGGAATTGTTTCTGTTTTACCAAACCGGTATTTGGAAATGTCATATTCCGTTATAAAAAAAGTTACACAGCAGCTTGGCAGATACGTTCGCGGATGGATGCTGGATGCGCTGTTCATCGGGCTGGCATGCGGATTATCATTTCATTTAATCGGCGTTGATAATGCTCTTGCCCTGGGAGCCTTAGCAGGCGTGGGGCATCTCATTCCTTATTTCGGACCTATCATCGGCGGGATTCCCGCGCTTCTCATTACTTTTCTGCAATATGGCGACTTATCCAAAGCGCCCATAATTATTATTTCCCTTTTAATAATTTATGCGTTAGATAACGGCATAGTGCAGCCGTTCATTTTTTCAAAAAGCGTAAACATGCATCCGTTGATAATAATATTTTTGATCATTGCTGGCGGGCAGTTATATGGTGTGCTGGGAATGCTTATCGCAATTCCAACTGCTACTGTAATTAAAACAGCAAGTATGGAATTTTATTTCGTGTGGAAAAATTACCGGATAACAAGAATCTAAATTATAACTCAGATATTTTTTTTATCACTTCAACTGAATTAATTCCCTCAGCTTCAGCGTTAAAATTTGTAATAATGCGGTGCCGTAAAACAGGAATGAGCGCTGACTTTACGTCATCAATGTTTGGAGTAAATCTTCCATCGCAAACAGCTTTTGCTTTTGCCGCTAATATCAAGTACTGCGAAGCTCTTGGACCGGCGCCCCAGCGCAGCCAGTCCTTTATAAACTGCGGCGCTTGTTCGTTGTTCGGACGCGTTTTATTGACAAAGTTTAC
>JALNWB010000081.1 GCA_023231105.1 Ignavibacteriaceae bacterium
CGGCTTTAAATTGATGATGGGGACAACGTTAATTGCTCCAAGTTCAACTTTCAGAGGTATCAGTCCTAAAGTGAATGAAACCAAAATGGAAAGCCAGTTATTTACTCCTATCCATTTCTACGCAACCTACCAGATCACTGATCAGCTCTACGCAGGTTTGGGTTTCAACAATCCGTTTGGACTTGGTACAAAATGGCCGTTAGCTTGGGACGGAAGATTTGTTAGTATAGAGATTGCTGTGGAAACTTACAATCTTAACCCGGTAATCGCTTATAAAATTAACGACAATTTGTCTGTTGGTGTTGGTTTACAATATGCTTTCGGTAACGTACTCATTAACAAAGATGTTAAAATTCCTGCCGCATACCTTGGCGAAACAATCGCGAATGTTGACATGAAAGGTGATGCAACATCAGCTATGGGATTTACCGCCGGGTTGATGTATAAGATGGATTGCGATCTTAACATCGGAGTTAATTATAGAAGTGAAGTAAAATTTGATTTTACTGGAACTGCTAAATCTACAGGCGGATCTGCATTAGCGGCCTCTTCATTACCTTCCGGAGATATTACAGCGAGTTTAACTACTCCTCAACAATTAGTGGTTGGCGCATCTTATCAATACAATGATAAATTGCTCTTATCAACAGACTTTCAATGGGTTGGTTGGTCAAGTTATGATACATTAAAAGTTAATTTCACTTCCTCCAATACTTCAAGCGCAGCACCACGTCTCTATGAAAATAATTATACAATTAGATTTGGCGCTAATTATAAATACAGTAGTGATTTTGACTTCTCCGCCGGTTTATTGTATGATAAGAATCCGGTAAAAGATCAGTTTGTTGATGCAACTTTACCGGATGCAGACAGATTAGGATTTTCAGTAGGCGCCGGATACAAAGTAATGGATAACTTATCAGTTGATGTATCCTACCTTTTCTTAAGAATGTTTGAAAGAACAATTACTAATTCAATGGTTAGCCGTGTTACTTATGGTTCCGAACCTTTTAACGGAACTTATAACTCAACAGCTAATTTGTTTTCACTCAGTTTATCATATAACTTATAACCATTGGAGGAATAGAAATTATGAAAAAAATATTAAATGTCCTTTTTAGTCTTAGCCTTATCGCAGTCGTTTTCGTTGGATGCGAAGACCGTAGCGATATAAGTGCCCCAACTTCAGGTACTGCAAGTTATGATCGTTTTGTAACGATTGGAAATAGTATTACCGCTGGTTATCAATCAGGTGCACTTTATGAAAGTGCCCAGGTTTATGCATACGGTAATCTTATCGCAAAACAAGTTGGTGCTTCATTTGCAATGCCGATCTATTCAGATCCCGGTACAGGCGGAAGAATGGAACTTACTGCATTTAATTTTGCAACAAGCACGCCAACAATTACAAATAATCCTGCAGTAGGTGCTCCAACTAATTTGACATATGCAGCACCATATAATAATTTAGGTGTCCCGGGAGCTTTATTGTACGATGTTCTAAATGCTACTAATTCTCAAGATTGCGGATCAAAAGTATTTGGTGGTCCTGCCAATCCTATGTTTGATCTTATTCTTCGGAACAGTGCGTTGAATATTGGTTCCCAGTTTAAACAAGCAAAGGCACTAAATCCAACTTTACTTACTGTTTGGATAGGGAATAATGATGTACTTGGTTTTGCAACCAGTGGAGGCGCCTCTCCTTCAGCGCCAACAAGTGCTGCAACATTTGATGCATTGTATAGATTTTTAGCTGATAGTGTAAAATCATTAAATACAAAAGTTGTAGTTGCCAATCTCCCGGATGTAACTTCAATTCCATTCTTCAATACCGTTGGTCCAAAATTAGCACTTGGTGCCGGTTGGAAAGCAAACGGATTACTTGGTCTATTTTACCAGAAACATGCTGCAGCAGCAGTTGATCCTACAGCGGTTGTAGATTCGATAGGATTATTAACCGGTAAAGTTGATTTAACTCTTGTTGCCGGAGGTTGGACTGGGTATTTGGGACAACCGACAGGCGCTTGGTATCGTTATATCGCTCAATCTAAAGGACTTCCTCTGGCAGCCGTTTTAGCATCGATCGCAGGTTTGGATACGACAAAACCATTCGGATTCCATCCACAAAATCCTTTCCCGGATGCTTTAACTTTGGATGCAGATGAAATTACCACTGCTAAAACAGCTACTGCTAACTTCAATGCATCAATTGATAGTCTTGCAAGAAATCGTGGATTTGCGATGGTTAATATCAATACTTTCTTTAATCAAATTCGTGCAAGAGATTATTCAGGCGGTTCTTATTATGGTGGTATTAAATTCACGACCGGATACATCTCCGGCGGACTTTTCTCGTTAGACGGAGTTCATCCATCAAACCATGGTCATGCGATCATAGCTAATGAGTTTATAAAAGTGATCAACTCAAAATGGGGAGGTTCTATCCCCTTGGTTGATGTTGCTGCTATTACTCCAAGTATTATTCTTGGTAAGAGAATCAGCTTTGATCATTTTGGTATTCCAAAATTTCAGGCTGGTGCATTTGATCACTTACTGTTTTAATTAGTTTGAAAGAAGGATGGCTATATGCCATCCTTCTTTTTAAAAAGGATAAGTTATGCGTAAAATATTTCTTTTGCTGATTTCATTTTCGTTTCTCATGATTATCGGTTGTGCTTCATCAAATGAACAAAAAAAAGATGAAGGTGAAATTCAAAAAGAAGAGTATGTTTTTGATGCGACTGCTGTTGATTCTACCGTAAACCCGGCTGTAGTTAAAACGGACACCTCGGCTGTAAATGAAGCTGTTAAAAAGTTTGTTGTACAAATTGGAGCATTTACTACCAAGGATCGGGCTGATGAACGTGCTGAATTCGCAAAAAAGAAATTATCGCGAGAAATTATTATTTCTTATTCGGAAGAGTTTAAACTTTATGTTGTACAACTTACTCCGTTTGCTACAAAGGCTGAAGCGGAATCGGTAAAAAAAGAATTATGGAAAACGAAAGATTTTAAGGATGCTTTTATAGTAGTTCTTCCATAGATGAATCAAAAAACTGTTTCTTTAAATTTCATTAATAATAATTTGGAGGTTTTATGGCTTTCTCTTTAAATAAAGTAATGTTAATCGGTAACATGGGAAAAGATGCTGAAACGAGGGTTACTCCTTCAAATCTTTCAGTAACTTCATTTTCGGTCGCTACTACTAATAGTTACAAAGGCAAAGACGGAAATTGGGTAAACGATACTAATTGGCACAACATCGTTTCCTTTAATCTTTCCGATTATTTTAAAGAAGTTCTTAAAAAAGGCGCAAAAGTTTATATTGAAGGAAGAATTCAAACGCGTGATTACAATGATAAAGAAGGGAATAAAAGATATATTACGGAAATTATAACCGATAAAATTATTCCGTTAGATTCACGCGGAGAATCTTCTTCATCGTCCTCTTCGCAGAAATCTGAAGGGGAGAGTATAGCTCCCGAAGGAGACGCAGAAGATCTGCCGTTCTAAGATTTATAAAGCATAGGTGCATGACAATTGGAATTTATATTTTCTTTCAAAGCAGTGTTATTACTGCTTTGTTTTTTTCTTTCCGCTTTTTTTTCCGGGTCAGAAGTTGCTTTATTTTCATTAGACCCTAAAAAGATAAAATCCGCCTCCGGCGGACAATTTACTTCTTCTCCGATTATTCAACGGTATCTTTTACATTTATTAGAATTTCCAAAAAGATTACTTGTTACAATTCTTATTGGAAATACTCTAGTTAATACTGCAGCCTCTATAATTGCAGTTTCTCTTTCGCTGGAAATTATCCAAACCTATAAGTTTCCGGAAAACCTGGTGCTAACAATTCAAATAATTCTTCTTACCCTTTTATTAGTCCTTTTTGGAGAAGTAACACCAAAAATATTTGCCAGCAAGAATCCTGAATTATCAGCAAAAATAATTGCTATCCCGATGTTTTTAGCTCATGCAATTATTTTCCCCGTTTCTGAAATAATGACTGAACTTTTAAAACTTTCAACTTCTAAATTATCACGCGGTAAAAAGGGGAGTGCAATTAGTCATAATGATTTTACACACGTTGCCCGGTTGGGGCACGAACATGGAACGCTTAAGGGAAATGAACAGGAACTGATAGAAAGTCTTGTGAATTATAAAAATGTTCTTGTCAACGAAATAATGATTCCAAGGGTTGACATTATTGCAGTTCAATCAGATGCACCGTTAAACCAGATTATTTCTGTAATTAAAACATGCGGGCACAGCAGGATTCCGGTTTATAAGGATGATATAGATGAGATTCAAGGCATTCTTTACGCTAAAGATTTGCTCCCCTATTTCTCTCAAAATTCTACCAAGGAGAATTTTTCTCTTGTTAAATGTATGCACAAAGTAATTTTTGTACCTGAGACGAAAATTATTTCCGAACTGTTACATGAATTCCAAGAAAAAAATATTCATATTGCAATTGCAGTAGATGAATATGGCGGAACCGCAGGACTTATTTCTTTAGAAGATATTTTGGAAGAAATTGTCGGAGAAATTCGTTATGAATATGATAAAGTAGAAGATAAAATTAAAAAGATGGACGACAACACATTTATTCTTATTGGTTCTACTTCATTATCAGATGTAAATGATTACTTCAATCTTAATCTTTCTACCGATGATTTGGATTTTGATACTATCGGAGGTTATTTATTTCATCAGGCAGGAACAATTCCAAAAGAAAATTTTTCAATTAACGTAGAGAATTATAAATTTACCGTACTGGAAATTCGAAAAAAGAGAGTTCTTAAAATTCGCGTTGAGAAATTAGTATGAAATCAGGCTGCCTTGTAAAAGGATTGATCATATCAACAATATTTTTTGCCGGAGTATTTTATATCGCCACAAATAAATCGGATGATTATTTCATTAAACCGATCAAAAACTTTTCGGTAAAGTATTTTACGAAAGACCTTAAGAATCAATTCCGATATGTTAAAGAAACACCGGAAAAAGATTCGTTGTTTGCACAAGTCAATTATTTTACAAATAACCTGAAAGAATTAAACACGGTTCACTTGAATGCGGTAAGTGAAGTTTTGGACAGCATAAAATTTTATTTAAATGATAGCCTTGTAACACAAAAAGATTTAAAAAATATTAAAGTAATTATTGAAGCGAAGTTAAAAGATGAAAGATCAAAGAAAAACTGATATTAAAGTTGGGTTTACCGTAATTGTTGCCATTCTCCTTTTTATATGGATTCTCGGATGGGCAAAGAACTTTTCTCTAAATGCAAACCGTACGAGCATAACTATTAAATTTCAAAATGTTGCGGGACTTGAAATAGGTGATAATGTTACCGTAAATGGCGTACGTAAAGGATTTGTTGATGATGTCGTACTGAAAAATGATTTCGTCATGGTAAGTGTATCTTTAGAACCGGATGTCGATCTTCGAAGCAATGCGGTTTTTTCCGTGATGATGCTCGATTTAATGGGAGGTAAAAAAGTTGAAATTCTTCCCGGAAATGCTTCGGAAAAATTGGATATCAAACAAGTACAAATCGGTTCGTTTTCCGCTGATGTTCCCTCCGTGATGGTGATGATTGGAAAATTGGAAAATGAATTGCCGCAAATGTTTAAGCAGGTTAATGTTACTCTTGCATCTTTAAATGAATATTTGGGAGATAAAAATCTACAGAGCAATGTAAAGACAGCAGCTTCGAACCTGGTTGTTATTTCCGATCAATTGAAAAATGTTATTAACGAGAATCGGAATCAAATTAAACTTTTAACATCAAACAGCGCAGAACTTACATCCGAAGCGAAAGATTTTTTTGCGAAGAATAAAGAGTCCCTACACACAACAATTGTTGATGTCTCCGCTCTTGTTAAAAAGACTGATTCTTTCATTTCAAAACTTGATGAACTTGTTGTTGAAACCAAAGATCAAAAAAATACTGCCGGTAAACTTCTTTACGATGATAAATTGTTTACCGATTTAAAGGAAACGTTACAAACCGTTAAGGAGTTAGTCAAAATTCTAACCGAGCAGTTAAAAAATGAAGGCGTAAATGTTAAAGCAGATCTCGATATTTTCTAAATCAACGGTATTATTTGTTCTCTTAATTTCATTCTCTTTTCAACTACATGCAAATACCGCACACGGGAAAAGAGGAATGGTCGTTTCTGCCGAACCGATTGCCTCGCAAGTCGGTTTACAGATACTTAAAAAAGGTGGCAACGCAGTTGATGCCGCCGTTGCTACAGGATTTGCGCTTGCAGTAACGTATCCGGCTGCTGGAAATATCGGCGGCGGCGGATATATGGTTATTCATTTCCCCGATGGAAGAAACACTGCAATTGATTACCGCGAAACCGCTGCTTCACTTGCCAACCGCGATATGTTTTTAGATAAGAATGGAAATTTCTCTTCAGAATTAAGCCAAGTTGGTATTTTATCTGCCGGAATCCCGGGGAGTGTTGCGGGTCTTCTTTACGCTTTAGAAAAATATGGAACGATGAAGATAGCAGATGTTATTCAACCGGCGATTAATCTTGCCGAAGATGGTTTCCCTTTATCGGCATCAAATGCAAAATCTCTTGAAGTGACTTTAAATGATTTTAGAAAATTTCCGTCATCACTAAAAGTGTTTTCTAAAAATGGAACTGCGTATAAAGAAGGGGATGTTTTTAAGCAGCCCGACCTGGCAAAAACTTTAACTGAAATAAAGAACTTAGGCAAAGACGGATTCTACAAAGGAAAAGTTGCCGAACTTTTGCTTAACCAGATGAAAACATTAGGAGGAAACTTTTCACAGAAAGATTTAGAAAACTACAAACCGGTTGAACGTGAAGTTGTAAAAGGGAAGTATAAAGATTTTGGAATTGTTTCTATGCCTCCTTCATCTTCCGGCGGAACTACACTTATTCAAATGATGAATATTTTGGAAAACTTTTCTTTTCAGAAAGATGAGTGGAACAGCAGCAACTATATTCATGCGTTAGTTTCTGCGATGAAATATGGTTACGCAGACCGTTCAATGCACCTTGGCGATCCTGATTATTATAACGTACCGCAGAAATGGCTTTTATCAAAATCTTATGCAAAGAAATTGTTTGCTCAAATCTCTGATAAAGCAATTCCGTCTGAAAATATAAAGCCGGGAAATCCAAATGAGTTTAAAGAGAGTGAAGAGACTACTCATTATTCCGTTATGGATAAACATGGCTGCGCTGTTAGCGTTACAACAACCATTAACTCTGCGTATGGTTCAAAGTTGGTTGTAGAAGGTGCGGGATTTCTCTTAAATAATGAGATGGATGATTTTAGCGGTAAACCCGGAGTTCCTAATCAATTTGGATTAATAGGAAGTGTGGCAAATGAAATTCAACCGGGGAAAAGAATGTTGAGTTCTATGACTCCTTCCATCGTTTTGAAAAATGGGAAACCTGTATTAGTAGTTGGTTCACCGGGTGGTTCAACAATTATCACAACGGTTTTGCAGGTAGTCTTAAATGTGTTGGAGTTTGATATGAGTCTTGAGCAAGCGGTAAACTCGCCGAGAATCCATCACCAATGGCTCCCCGATGAAATTTATTGTGAACCGTTTGGAATTGCTAAAGATGTTAAAATGAATTTGATTATGAAGGGTTACAAGTTTGGAAATGAAAGAGGATTGGGTTTGGTTGAAGCGATTAGGTTCGACCAGGCAACAGGAGAATTTACGGGAGTCAGCGATAAACGTGGTTCCGGTTTGGCGGAAGGGTTCTAATGGTAATTGGAATTGGAATAGATATTATTGAAATTGACCGCATTAAGGAGAGCGTTGATAAGTTTGGCGATCACTTCTTAAATAAAATATTTACACAAAACGAACTTGATTACAGTTTAAGCAAAGCAAATAAATATCAGCATTTGGCTGCGCGCTTTGCGGCTAAGGAAGCGGTTTCTAAAGCTCTGGCTACCGGCTGGAATAACGATTTCAACTGGAAGAGCGTTGAGATATCTAATGAACCGACCGGCGAGCCTATCGTTAAACTTACCGGTAAGTTATCTACGTTCCTAGGTGAGGATAAAGAGTTAAAGATAACGATGAGTCATTCTAACAACTACGTTACATGTTTTGCAATAATTTATTTGAAGAAATAGTTTTATCACGTATGAATTTTGTGAGAGGTAAATAAAAAGTAGCGGCGGCTATTCGGAATTGTTGTTTTGGATGGAGAAGGGGGATTTGTTTTTTCTTAAGGGAATATCGAATAATGAACAAGGAATAATGAATTACGAAATGAAAATCGACTTCATCGTTCGTTATTCATTATTCCTTGTTGGTAGTGGCTCTCGTCCACACTCGGAATAATATTTAAGAGGTTTCTTAAATATTATACCCAAATGAAAATCTAAAGAACATATCGGGGAAACCAAAAACCAAAACGCCTACATTTATATTTTTCATAATTGTATATTGTCTTGCTAAACCAAATTCAGCCGGGATAGGCAAACCCATCATATCTTTAAGCGATTTCTCGGTATCCTTATTTTCAAATCCTTCAACAACTGCGTTGCCTAAATTCATTCCTCCATAAAATCTATAATGCGGATTTTCATATAAAGTATAGTCCTTTAATAATTGCATAATCAAGCCGTCAAGGTCAAGATAGAGAAGACGAATGGGAAGTAAAGCCCACGACCATCCTTTTAATTCTTCTGGGAATTTGAAATCAGCTCCGGCTCTAATTCCAACGCTCATATTTTTCCCGATTTTGTACTTATCGAATTGATAGGATAATTCATTAAAGTATTTCAAAATATTTAATGACACGTTATGTTCGCCAAATTTTGCATCCACTCCCAATGTTAAGGACGAAGGCATTTTAATTGAGACTTCGGTAGCAAAATAATTATGTGTAGGCTTTGTTAAGTTAGGTTTTGAAAGGTTCATTGAATCTATAGCGACATCAAATTTGTCGTCTAACTTTCCGCCAAATCTTCCGACCATAAATCTTGGTTGATAACTTTCCATTAAGGCAGAATTATCGGATAAAACAAAATTGGGATTGTAATTATAGACTAAAGAAAAATTAAATCTTGAAAGCCAATCATTTTTATTAGCCGGATTGTAATTTGCGCCAAGAGTAAAGCCGACCCTTGTATCTTTGTAATTCCCTTTGGCTCTAAAAAATAAGTTGTTTGATTCGTTTTTTGCCGGGTCAATACTTGGATCGTTTGGATCATTGAAATAATATTCATTGAGATTATTCAGCACAACCATCCCTTGAAAATCTAAATCCAAATTAATAAGATTTCTAATGTCGTACCGGTTTATTGTAAATCCAACCGCAACTTGCCCGTTAGCATTATTCATAACTTCTTTTGCAAGTCCGTAAGAAACTCTATTCACTTTTAATTTTGTTATTGCTAAAATTGTCGGTTTTAAGATTATGTCAATCTTCGTTTCGTTCTCAGCAACAATTTTTGAAGATGAAAGGTCGGTAGAAAGTCCATTGATTAAGAGATCAAGTGAAAAATCAACCGGAGTTGAAAAGCCTCCGCAAAGAACAAAGTAATCCTCAAAGGGAATAGCGCCGGTTAATGCTGTTAAGCCACCGGTTTGTGCAATTTCCTGGTTCCCAATTTCCGTATCTTTACGATAATTTCCTTCAGTAAAAACAAAAGTCGCGGTATCTTTTAAAATGTTTGTAGTTTGTTTTGTCATATCGGGCTGAGATAAAAGACTTGAAGTACCAACGCCAAGTTTCGTCTCAAAAAAGATGTTTGATTTTTTTAGATAAGCTAATTCAGCCGGGTTAGAGAAAATGGAAGTGGAGCCATAATTTAAATTTGGCGAAACCATTCCGCCAAAAACTCCGTTGCCGCTGCCAATTCCAACCGAACTGTTTATTCCTCCATTCAATTGTAAATTGAATTTTCCGCCGATCCAATAGAGCATTTTAGGGACATCACTTTTTTTCTGCGCGGATAAAAAAGAAAAAGCAAAAATAAAAATCACGATTGTTTGTAGAAATTTATTTTTCATATTAAAACTCCAATCCGATAGAAATACGCTGAGAGTTAGCAAATTCTTCCATCATAAAAGTATAATCGAGATGGATCTTTCTTTCATTTCCTGCACCGAAATTTAATCCTAGACCAAGGCTGTATTTTTCATCTTTTTCATTATTCAAGAAATATTGTACCCCGCCGCGGACCGAAAGAATCTGAAATAAAGAAGCTTCGATACCGGCGCGGAGTTTATCGCTAACATCTTTTCTTACAACGGAAGTATAATCCGTAGTAAAGGTAATCTGATCGCTTACTTTAAATGAAGTACCGATGGTCGGTTCAAAAGGAATTAATTCAGAATATTTTCCCTTAGCTTTTTTGTCGGGATTATCTACTTTCGAATTCCAGAATAGGGGAGAATAGATATCTCTGAACATCAAACCAATTTTAATTTTGTCATTCAGATGATAGAGAACTCCAAAATCGAAACCGAAACCAAAGGCAGAGCCCTTAACTTGATTTAATATACCGTCGGAGATCTCATCAGATTCAAATAAAATATAATCGCCTGCACTTAGAGAATTATTTCCGAAAGAAGCATAACGAAATTTTAATCCGAACCCGATATATAAACTATCGAGCAAGAATTTTCTTGAATAACCGAGGTTGAGGGTATATTCGCGCAAAGCCGCATCACCGGAAACAATTAAAGCAGCTCCGGCTCCTTGATCGTCCTTTAACGGAAGTGAAAATGCCAGGTAGTTATAATCAACTAAACCTAAAAGTTTTGTATAGGTGAAGGCGGTCTGCATGGTTTTAATAGATGAAATACCGGCGGGATTCCAAACAATGCAATTAACATCGTTCGCCAAACCGACATAAGCATTCCCGAGGGCTGCTGGTCTTGCTCCAAAACCAATGTCAACAAAAGCGCCGGCAAAGTTGGAAAGTTCCTGCGCAGGCGTTTTTAGAAAAGTGAACATGAGGAAAATATAGATAATTTTATATTTCATTTTTTCAATCCTCAATAATTACAAAAGCTTTTATTTATCATGTTAAAATTATTTTACTAATACAACTTGGATTAGTTCTGTTTTTTCACCTGAATTATCTTTTGCAGTAATTCGAATAATATATCTTCCGTTTCTTGCAATACTGCCGTCATCGGCTTTCCCATTCCATGAAATTTCCTTTAGACTTGTCCGGCTTCCATATTTACCTGGGAACTGGATATCGTTATCTAACAATGTTCTAACAAGTTCGCCGCGTACATTGTAAATTCTAATCGAAACAGTTGCGGGAGGAATATTCGTAGTTAAGAAATAACCGATCTTGAGAGAGGAAACTTCCGGTGAAAACGGATTTGGTAACACACTAACGTATTTTAAACCGAGCGGTTCGTTTGCAGTTAGAATTGCAAAATCACCGAACCGGTAAATTGAATTTGAAATAACCGAGTTGCTTCCCAAGGATGAATTGTAAATACTCCAATATTTTGCAAGCCGGTCATACATGCCAATAGTTTTTGCTCCTTCTGTAAATTGAAGAGATTTATCTATCGGCAATTCGAGCGTTGATGCCGACTGCAATGTATCTCCCGGTAAGGCAACGCTGGAAATATATTGGAAGTTATAAATATTATCCGAGACAATAAAAGTTTCGTTCAAATTCTGCGGTGTATAATATTTTTTCGCCGGACCAAATTGTGGTTTGCCTAAAAATAGTTCGATTGGAAAACTAACTGCACCGGATTTCAAAGTATAAGTCATTCCCCGTTTGTCGGTCAAAACATAATTTTGATTTGGCTTTACTGAAGCAAAAACTGAAAGCTCAACAAATCCTTCTTTTCCGGAAGATTTATCTTTCGCAAAGATTTTTACATAGCCGATATAATTTGAATCTGCCGGTTGATAAAAACCTGTGCTTGTTATTGTTCCAGCTTCCGGCGGGTCTAAAGACCATTCCAAATTATTTCCTAAGAGAATTTGTTTAGAGGAAGTATCCGTACTTGTTAGGCTAAATTGCAATCCGGTTGACTTGTTGCTCAATCTTTTAACCTGGCTTGAAACACTTATATCTTTTAGTATTGTTGCGGAAATGGTGAACGTAAAAGTTCGTTCCAAAGAAGCTGAACCTAATCTCACAGAAACTTTAAATTTTGCGGTTCCTTCCTTCAAAGTTTTCAATAAAATATTAATGCTGTCTGATGAATTAGGATATGAAAATTCAACTGAAGTTGGATCTTCCGCTTCCCATTTAATGCTTCCTTTGTGAGCTGTACCGATAAATTCTGAAGATAATGATTTACTTAATCCATCGCGGACGACTAAACTAAGTTGAAAGCTGTCATCTTTTCTTAGAATAGAATTATTGATGTCGGGAGTAAGAGCGATGGAAGAAAGTATTCCGCTTGCCAGAGGAGTAATGGAAATATTATTAGAAGAATAAGTTGTTTTTATTATCGTGTCGGAAAGTTCGACATAATAAATAATATCTTCCAGAGTAAAGAGAGCAGGAATATTTTCTTGATAAGTGCTGTCGGTTTTGGTTAAGGCAACGGTTTTGTAAACGTCGGCAGACTTTAATTTGTAATATAATTTTCCTACAACATTTGCGTTTGTTGAAGTGTAATTAACTTTAACTAAAGATTCTTTATCCGACATAATAGAAGCAAGAGGAACGTGTCTAAAAGGTAAAGTTAAATCTTTAGTTATTTTTAAAGTATCGGAAGTTAAATCCACACGCAAAGATTTTTCATCCTGAGTCAAATAATTCTCTTTTGAAGCGCTGATTCTATAAGTTCCTTTAGACAATTTATTTTCGCTCTCATATAAACCCGAAACGGTTGTAATGGTGCTTACTGTTTGTCCGTCAGGTTTTGTAAAATCTATTCGAACACCTGAAAGGGGATTCACACCGTCTGTGGCTCGTAAAGTTATTTTTCCGCTTGGCAGAATAAAAGAGGAAAGGGCAACGGTTTTTCCCAATTGATCTGACGGGATGGCGGCAATTTTACTTAACGGAGTTAAACCGGTTTGAGTAATTTTAATTTCATAAAATGTTGTATCATTAGCTCCAATTTTAATCGGCAAATTATTAAATGTAAAATTTCCATCCTGATCTGTGGTAACGTTGAATGTATTATTTGATGTTGCAGTTATATTAACATTCTGTAATCCGCTTCCGGCAAATAATACTTTTCCGGTTAAATTTACTGTTGATGGAGTTAATTTTAAATCCTGATTGGTTTTTGTTTCGCCGGTTTGAAGGACAAACGCTAAAGTATCCGAAATATATCCCGCTTTTGTCGTTGTTACTTTTACGCTTCCGGCAGAGATGTTATCGAATGAATAGTTTCCGCCTGCATCTGAAATAACTGAAACAGACTGACCTGTTGACGTGTAAACTAATTTCACATTGATATTGGCGAGCGGGGAAGTAGCGGAAGAAATTAACTGCAGCGTTTTCCCGGAAATTTTCGAAGTGTTTTTCGTTAATGTAAAATTAACAACAGCGTTTTCATTTAACGACAAAGCTTTGGAAATTTGATCCGGTGAAGAACTGTAATCGGTTTTGCTTGCTTTGATTAAATAAGTTTTTCCGGCTGGTAAATTATTAAAAGTATATACTCCGGTTGATGTTGTCGTCCCGCTTAGAACAACAGTGGTATCACTACTTACAAGAGAAATTGTAACCTGCTCTAAGTTAGCAGAACTCTGATCTTTTGCGGCTACGTTTATTGTTCCGAGATTTGCCGAAGTGGTGAAAGTAACCGTTGCCGTATCCTTAAATCCCAGAGAAATATTTTGTGTAGCGGGAGTAAAAGTATATCCTGATCTTTCCGGTTTAACTGTGTAAGAAGCTTCTGCCAAATAACCGGTTTCAAAACTTCCATCTGTCGCAGAAAGAGTTGAATAAGATTTATTCGCACTTACGATTTTAATATTTGCATTTCCTATCCCGGTATTTCCTTTAATAGCGGAATAATTTTCTGCAACAATAACATTGCCTAAATCAACCAGAGTAACTCCTAAAGGAATGGTTGTAGATACCGTATCATTTTCAACTCCTTGTTTAAAAATATCGGTATGAATTGTAAAGCTTGCATTATTCTCAACTCCATCAAAAGCAAATTTACCTGATAGATCAGTTTCAGTTGAATAGACATTCCCAAAATTTGAGATGGCTTTTATCGGTACGGTAAAAGAGAGGAGTTGAGCTTTTTGATTTTTTACGGTTCCAGTTATTTTACTCGAATTTTTCATCATAAATAAATTTAAGGTCGTGGTTCCCGTAACGGTAATAGAAGAATCTTTTAGTGAGTATCCCGATTTACTAGGTTTGATTGTATAAGAACCAGGGGCAAGCGCATCCATAGTAAAATCACCAGAATTATTTGTAATTGCACTTCCGCTTCCTAAACTACCGGATAAACCCAAACTTACATCGGAAATTGGCAAGCCGCTAATGTCGGTTACTTTCCCGGTAAGTTTTCCATTATTCAAAATTAAATCACTAAAGTTTACCGTTCCCACCGGATTGGTATTGTTGATAGTTACTTCCGTAGAACTTGGACTTGTGTATTGAGCTTTAACTATCGAAACGGTATATTGCCCCAAAGCTATTGCTGAAAACTCATAAGCTCCATCGCTGTTTGTTGAAGTTGAGAAAGATTGATTAGCTGTGTTTTTTGCATAAACTGTTGCCTGAGAAATTGCTTGTCCGGAATTATTTTTAACTATTCCGGTAATTTTCCCATCCAGCGAAATAAGGTTTACACTAATGTTTTTTGTCTGTCCGTCTGAAATTGAAAAATTAGTAAGAACGGAATCGCTAAATTCTTTCTTTGAAATTGTAACATTATAATGTCCTCCAACTAATCTGGTAATAATAAAACTACCATCACTATTAGTGGTTACAGTTGCACCACCACCATTTCCGGTTAGATTTATTGTTGCTCCATCAATTGGGTTGTTCAATAAATCTTTAGCAGTTCCATTAACCAAAGCAAAATTTTCAGTAAGTGTGAAATTTACATTGGTTAAATTTTGTCCTAAAGATAAATTGATATCAAGACTATCACTTAAATAACCCTTTAATCTTGCAACTAACTTTTCGTTTCCCGGAGGTAATCCGATATAATAACTTCCATTTAAATCGGAAAGCAGTGTATCGATGATTGCGCCGGTAGCGTTGTTGTAAATGAGAATTTCTGCTGCAGGTAGAGGCAATTGCAAATTACTTAAAACTTTACCGCTTACGGATGAAGGATTTGGTGATAAATTGAAATTATTTGTTGAAACACCGGATGCACTTAACACAGCTGTTTGCTGATTATCCGATGAATACCCTTCTGATGTAACGTTTATTTTGTAGGCTTTTCCTGCCTCCACTGTAATTGAATAAATCCCGTTGGAATTTGAGATTGTGTTTAATTTGTTCGTCGGATTATTAACTTCAGAAATTAAGATTTGCGCATTTTGAAGCGGAACTGTACCGCTTGTAATTAACCCTTCAATTTTTGCAACGTTTTGGATTAAGTTAAAATCGTTACCTGCACTTTGCTGCCCAGGACCAATATTAATAGATATTGGATCGCCACTTTTAAATCCTGATTTGGAAACGGAAATACTCCAATTCCCCGGTTGCAAATTAAAATTATACCCGCCAAACTCGTTTGTGTTTGCTATGAATGTTAGATTTCCAGAAACTGCCTGTACTGTAGCGTTCGGAACAGGTTGTTGAAGAGTAATTACTTTTCCGGAAATAACTCCTGCATTTTCTGCTAACTGAAAATCAAGACCTGATAAATTTTGCCCTGGAGATAATGTAACCGTTAAAGAGGTTGGTGTTACAAATCCTGTCTTTTGAGCAGAAATAATTATTGTTGAAGCTGGAACACTTAATTGATATGTTCCATTTGAAAGCGAAACAGTCGTTGCATTAATTGAGGTTGAAATTGAAACATCAGCTAATCCGCTTCCGTCCGGTTTAATAGTTGTTCCGGAGATGGTACAAGGATTCGGAGTTAAATTAAAATTAATTCCTGAAACAGTTTCGGCAACTCCTAAATTCAATTGAATATCTTTATTAGTAGTATAACCGCTGCTTGCTGTATTGATTATCCATGAACCGCTTTTTAAGCTTAACGTATATTGTCCGGCAGCGTTGGTAATCGTAGTTACGGTTGGACCACTGCTCGGGGTGGCAGTAACGGTAATATTGTCAAATGGAGTTGAACCGGTTTCTCCGGTTACTGTTTTTGTAACTTTATAAACATTCCCGACAATTTGATTTGCACGCGGAATTAATATGAAGTTTTGATTTTGTAAATTGTCGCCTGTAGTTAAGGTGTAAATTTTCGGAGAAGGACTAATAAAACCATCTTTTGTAACTTCAATAGTCCACTGTCCGGATGAAAGGTTTAGAAAATAATTTCCCGAATTATCTGAAGTAGTCTGTTGTGTAACTGCTCCTTGTTTTACAAGAATGTTTGCCAATTGAACCGGTTTGGATTCATCATTTAATATATTTCCGGTAATTGATGCATTGTCTGCAGGAAGGACAATCGCTGCTGAAATAATCAGTTGATCAACATCTACAGTAATTGTGGTTGGTGATGAAGCAAGATAACCAGGCTTACTTACTTGTAAAGAATATGTTCCTTTAGGTAAAGAAATATTAAAGGAACCATCAACTATTGTGGTAACATTTTGAACATCACCATTAAGTAAATTTCGAAATTTTACAAGTGCGCTACTTAAGAAAGCTCCTGTTTGATCTACAACTTTGCCCGAAATTTTTGCCGGGTATGGACGCATATAAATAGTAAAATCAGTAGTTGTATTTGCATTAATTGTCGTTACATAAGAAGAATCGTAAAATCCTGATTTTTGTCCAACGAATTCATAAGTTCCAAGAACCAAGCTATCTGAATAACTTATCGAATTTGTAACAATAAAAGGATTTGGAGGTGAAG
>JALNWB010000082.1 GCA_023231105.1 Ignavibacteriaceae bacterium
TCAACATCTCTTTCACCTTGAGAAAGAATGTCGATCAACTCAAGCCGTTTGGGACTGGCAAAAGCGGTAGCAATGTTAGCAAACTGTTGGAATGTTAAATCCTTAAATTCTCTTCCGGTCATAAGTTACTCTAATAAACTATTCAATTGATTAATTGAATATATGGGCCACGGTTGAAAAAACCAAAAAAGAGTTTATAATTAAATCAAGATAATGGCATTCTCATTATTTCGAAATGAGGGATAACCACACGCTCACTCACTTCTATAGAATGAAGAATTTAAAAATGAATATCTCATGGAAAAATCATTTTGTTGCAGAAACGAATTCGTTAAATTTCAATTAAGATTTAAAAATGATAGGTCAACGCCATGAAGCCGAAATATCTTTCCGCAGTGTTCATGTTTCTCTCCCTAAATTCACTTCTCTTTTCACAGGATGATACGCAAAAGAAGTTTTATCTTTCCAATTATTCAACGTTCGGAACCGGAGAAAAAATTATAGTTTCACTTTATGCGCCGCAGGAAGTGAAAAGCTTTACTTTCCGGCTGATGCGGTTGAACAATCCTGTTGGCTTATTAAAGAGCGGAATCGCTTCTCGCCTCCGCAACAATTTTGATATTTGGGGGAAGGATAAAGAACTTCTTACAAAATACTTTTCGCTTGAGCGGGAATGGAACGAAGTTATCTCAAAAACTTCGGAGAAATGGAGAAGCAATCAGCTTACTATTAAACTGGTTGAAAAAGCGGGAATTTACATCCTCCAGGCTTTGCGCGATGACCAGGTTGCCTATTGCCCAATTGTAGTTACCAATTATGCATTGATCTATAAAAATTCAAGTTCTGAAATTTTAGCTTTCTTAACCGATGCGAAAACGGGAAAGTTTATTCTCGAAGCAAGGTTCGGCTTTTATAAAAAAGATAGTTTAATTGAATCGGGAAAATCAGGCAAAGACGGAATCTTTGTAATGGAAACCGCCGGAAAACTGAAAGGAAATGAAACCCTTTTAATTACCGCAGAAACCGAAGATGAAGTTGTTTTCAGCAATCCCTATTTCTTTTTTAATAATGAAAGTCAGTTTTATACTGCTTACACATTCACCAACCAGCCGGTTTATCGTCCGGGGCAAAAAGTTTTTTTCAAAAGTATTCTGCGAAAAAAAAATGAGTTTGATTTTTCGGTTTTAAAGGATGAAGAATGTAAAGTCGTTATCCGCTCTCCGAAAAATGCAGAAGTTTTTTCCGGCACTTTTAAGACAAACGAATTTGGAAGTATTTGGGGCGAGTTTGTTTTGGATGAAGAAACCGAAATAGGATATTATTCTATTCAAGTTTCACGTGGCGAACAAACTTTTTACGGCTCGTTTGAAGTTGAAGAATACAAAAAACCGGAATACAAAGTTGAAGTTGTAACAGTAAAGAAAAATTACTCCGGCGGCGAAACAATTTCCGGAACAGTGAAAGCTAATTATTATTTCGGTTCGCCGGTAACCTCTGCAAAAGTAACGGTGCAAATTTTTAAAAAAAGATTTTGGATTCCCTGGTGGTATTGGTCTGAATACCGTTGGTTTTACAACAGTTTTGAGAAAATCGGTTTTTCTTCTTATGATCAGCCTGATTTTATAAAACAAATTGACGGCGAAGTGAATGAGAAAGGAGAATTTCAATTTGAATTTTCCGCGGAGAAACCGACCGATTTTGATTTCACTTATGAATTTTCCGCTCAAGTTGAAGACGCTTCACGGCGGGTAATTTCAAACTCGACAAATGTTTTTATAACGCGCGGAGCTTTTTCGCTTTCTGCTTCAACAGATAAATATTTTCTTACGCTTGGCGATTCTGTTCAGCTTCGCATAAATGCTTTTGATTTTTCTCAACAGCCGGTGCAAACTACATTTAAGGTTATTATCAACAAACTTTCGGGACTTCAAAATAAAATTGAAGAAACAATTGAAAAGTTTTCCGGTTCAACCGACAAAAGTGGTAAAGCAAGTTTTACTTTTCTTCCGAAAGAAACAGGCTATTACACTTATTCCGTTGCTGCTCTCGACAGCAGCAAGAATGAAATTTCCACTTCAGGTTCATTCTTTGTTAATGACAAAGAAAATTTCTATTACCAGCGAACGAGCAATGATATTGAAATTATTACGGATAAAGATTCTTACGAAAAAGGAGACACGCTTACCGCCATTATTTTTCTTCCCAAAAATGACATTGATGTTCTTGTTTCGTTTGAAGGTAAATCATTCTTGAAATATCGGAAATATTCAGTTGAAGGAAATTCGCTCATCATCAAAGAAAAACTGACGGAGAAATTCAGCCCGAGTTTTTCGATTGCCATCCTTTTTGTGCATGATAGAGTGCTCCATTCAAATTCAAAAATGATTATCGTACTCAACAAAGACAATTACCTTTCATTAGAAATAAAACCAAGTAAAGGAATTTACAAACCCGGTGAAAAAGCGGCATATAAATTTTCGGTTAAAAACAACGCCGGAAAACCGGTTGCAAACACCGAGCTATCTCTCGGTTTGGTTGATGAAAGCATTTACGCAATTCGAGAAGAGCAGACTGAAAATATTCAAAACCACTTTTACAAGCCGGAATATAGTTACATTCCGACGGCTTCAACATTAACGGCAATCAGTTTTTCTTCCACAAGCAGAGCAACTTCTTTTCTCGATAAAAATCTTTTAACAATGAAAGAACGAAAAAAAGTTGGTGATTATTCACTTGAAGGAAAGTTGGTCTTCAACATTGAAACTCAAGATACCGTTTCCGTCTATTTTTTATTGGTGAATGAAGACGGATATTTTATTACGAAATCTCAGTCAACATCGAATTTCAAATTCAACAATATTACAAAAGGGAATTATGAACTTTGCTTGTTAACTACAGACGGAAATTTCAGATTTCTTAAAAATGTTTCAGTTGATAAAAGAAAAACAGACATCGGAAAAATAAGTCTTCCCAATTTTGATTGGTGGAGTGATGGTGGAATTCAACCAATGTTTCGTGAAGCACGAGGAAACGAACTGCTCCAGTCAGACATGTCGGTAGCGATGCAAAAAGAAAGAGCTGCCAGGAAAGGTAAATTGGTAACTCCTGATGTCCGCAAGAATTTTGTTGATGCCGCATTTTGGCAGCCAAGTTTTGTTACCGATGAAAACGGCGAGGCTGAGATTTCTCTAACGCTGCCTGACAATTTAACTTCGTGGCGCGCAACGGTTCGCGGTATAACTCAAGCTACGGAAGTTGGACAAGGAACGAACATTATAATTGCACGGAAAAATCTTTTAGTGCGAACGGAAACTCCCCGCTTCTTTAGAGAAGGCGATACGCTGTTGATCGCTACGAACATCCACAACTATCTTAACGAAAACAAAAAAATTAAAGTTGCTTTTAAATCGAAAAACGTAAAACTCATTTCATCAAGCATCGGGAAGAAAGATGAAATATTGGTAAAAGAAAATGATGAGGCAAGAATTGACTGGAAAGTCTTTGTGGAAAAATCAACGGGTGACGCAGAAATTTATGTTGAAGCGTTGACGAATGAAGAGTCCGATGCAATGCAGGTTTCCGTTCCGATTCTTCCGTACGGAGTAAAACAAAACGTTGCGTTAAATGTTGTTGTTCAAAAAAATTCTTCCGAAGAAGAGTTAACGTTTAGCATTCCGAAAAATGTTGATTTGCATTCTGCCGAAATTTCTTTTTCGCTTAGTCCAACGCTTGCAGGCACAATCTTAAAATCAATTGATGATCTTGTTGCATATCCTTACGGCTGCGTTGAACAAACGATGAGCAGATTTCTTCCGGCAATTATTGTAGCGAATACTTTTAAAGAACTTCAAATTCCTTTAAAAGAAAAAACAACAAAAGAACTTCCCGATGTTATAAAGAAAGGACTAAAACGACTTTACTCGTTTCAACATTCTGATGGAGGTTGGGGATGGTGGCAAAATGATCAAACGCATCCGTACATGACAGCGTATGTGGTTTACGGATTGAGTCTTGCCAAGCTTGCCGGATATGAAATTAATGAAGAAGTTTTTCAGAGAGGAAAAGAAAATCTTTTTCAACAATTAAAAACCATAAATAAAGATGAGCAAACGACAATTGCGTTTATGTTTTACTCATTAGTTACTGCGGCAGTGAAAGATTTCGGCGACTCAAAATCTTTGCTGGATGAAATATCAAAGAAAGAATCGAACGCTTATACACTTTCGTTGCTTGCATCAATTTATCAGAAACTTGGTGATAAAGAAAACGAAAAGAAAATTTTCGAACGACTGATGAACAACATAAACGTTAGTGATAAATTTGCTTATTGGGGAGGAAAGCAGTGGCATTACCGTTGGGAAGACGACAAAGTACAATGCACAGCGTTCGCATTAAAATATTTATTGAGCAATGATCCAAAATCTCCGATAATTCCGAAGATTGTCAGCTGGCTTTTACACCAGCAAAAAGGTTACTCGTGGAACTCAACACAACAGACGGCATCCGTACTTTTCGCGCTGACAGATTATCTGAAAATCACAAAAGAATTAGAACCCGATTACACCGTTTCCATTCTTTTAAATGATGAAAAAATTGCAGAGAAAAAATTCAGCGCACAAAACATCTTCGAGGAAAGCGAAAAGCTTTCATTCGGCGTTGATCAATTAAAAAAATTGAACAACGGAGAAAATAAAATCTCAATTGTTAAAAGCGGAAAGGGAACGCTTTATTTTAGCGGCTACAACCGTTATTTCGCCAAACCGGAAAACATCGTAAAACAAAATTCATTTACTGTTGAAAAGGAATATTACAGGCTGACGCAATTTAAAGGAGAAAGCGGCATCATCTATAAAAAAGAAAAAATTAAGGAGCCTTTGAAAAGTGGCGATGATGTTTTTGTGAAACTTACTGTTAAAGCAAACGAAGAAGGTTTGCAATATTTTATGCTTGAAGACCAATTCCCATCAGGTTTTGAAATTGTAAAGGATGAAGAACATTACAATATAGATGGCGAAAATGCTTATCAGGAACATTTCATCCGGCGCGGGAAAATTATGCCTTGGCGGTGGAATTATGCTTCTAAAGAAATCCGCGACGAAAAAATTGCTTTCTTCGTAACCTATCCGCAGAAGGAAATGGAATTTACATACATAATAAAAGCGCAAATTCCCGGCGCTTATTCCTGGCTTCCGGCAGAAGCAAGTTTAATGTACTACCCGGAAGTGAATGGGTTGAGTGAAACGAATTTAATAAAAGTAAGTGGAGTTAAATAAGTAGGAGAAGTCTATAATGAAAAAAGAACTCATTGCAGAACTATTTCAAAAATTTGAACATGCTTGTATCTCTTGGAAAATGTAGAATGTTGGAGCGCAAGAGAATTGCAGGATGTTTTTAATTACACACAATGGCGGAACTTCGAAAATGCTATTGAAAAAGCAAAGAGAGCTTGTGAAAACGCAGGCGAAAAGCTTTCTGATTATTTTGCTGATATCAGCAAAACGATACCAATGCCTAAAGGAGCCTTCAAAACGATTGACGATATCACTCTCACAAGATGCGCGTGTTAACTAATCGCACAAAATGGCGATCCTTCAAAACCCGAAGTAGCTTTTACTCAAACCTATTTTGCTGTTCAAACTCGCAAGCAAGAAATAATCGAAAAAGATTGTCGGCTGTTAACATGGTTGTCACTCAATGTTAATCTTTCGTTTTTGCTTCAATATCTCACTTTTTATATTTTAGTAAAAAAATCTCTTGACTTTTTAATATTAATATGATATCATTGTGATAGCAAAAATAAAGGAGTTCAAAAATGGAAACCATTACCGAAAAATCCGCAAATAAAATTAACGGATTTCTTATTCTTTTTTTAGTTATTGCTCTACTGGCATTTAATGTCTTTGTGTTGGTCACGGGAATTAGAGCCGATGATGTCTCAATTCTTTGGTATTTTGTTCCCTTAATGCTATTGTTTTTTATTTCTCTCGGCGGATTTACAATTGTTCAACCGAATGAATCAAAAGTTTTAGTTTTCTTCGGAAAATATATTGGAACACTTCGCGATTCCGGTTTTTGGTGGGTCAATCCTTTTACAGAAAAAAGAAAAGTCTCGCTGAGAATTCATAATTTCAACAGCGATAAAATTAAGGTGAACGATCTGCACGGAAACCCGATTGAAATTGCTGCTGTTATCGTGTGGCGCGTTGTTGATTCTGCCCGCGCTGTGTTTGACGTACAAAATTATGAGGGATTTATTGCTATCCAAAGTGAAACCGCTGTACGTGGTTTGGCATCAGAGTATGTGTATGATTCAAACGACGAAGATAAGCCGTCTCTTCGCAGTCATCCGCAGGAAATTTCTGAAAATATGAAAAAACAGCTTCAGCAGCGATTGGAAATAGCCGGCGTTGAAGTTATAGAATCGCGCATTACGCATTTAGCTTACGCGCCGGAAATTGCGCAGGCAATGCTTCGCCGTCAACAAGCCACGGCGGTTGTAGCGGCAAGAGCAAAAATTGTTGAAGGCGCTGTCGGCATGGTTGATATGGCTTTAAAAGCATTAAGCGAACAACACATCGTTACTCTTGATGAAGATAAAAAAGCCACAATGGTTAATAATCTTTTAGTTGCGCTCGTTTCCGAAACTCAAGCTCAGCCGGTTATTAATACGGGAACGTTGTATCAATAAAGTGGCGTACACAATTTGTATTAAGGAGTCTTAATCATAATCTTATTCTTAATCTTACTCATTTTGTATTGAACTTAAATTAGATTCTTCCAAAGATTAGCGAGTATGAAAAAGATTATGATTATGATTAAGAAAGAAAAAATTCATTTAAAGGATTAATATGAAAGAACTAAGTGAATATTTAAATCAACCGTTGCGGTTAAAACAAGTTTCATTTTTTAAAAGATACTATGAATTAAAAACTACTGAAGAATTTATCGGCTCGATGCAGATTCGCGGATTCTTCGGCAATTCCGCAGAAGTAGCTTTTGGCGATAAAAAATGGGAGATTTATAAAAAATCTTTTTGGCAGAGAGGTTACGAAATTAGGGAATTAGGCTATGAAAATTCTTTTGCTCATTTTGAACGAAAATTTTTTAAAAGGGCAAGCTTTATTTTTCTTCCGGTAGGTGAAAAAGTTAAAATGGTTTTCTTTCCATTTAAAGCAAAAGTTGAAATTCAAACCGAAGATGAAAATTGCTTAATTCGGATGGCAACAAAATTCGCCTGGACAGACAGCGCTGAAATAACCATCACCGCCAAATCGCCAATAGTTAATAAATATCCGTGGCTCATCATGCTTGCCAAGCTTGTAGCAATTGAGAGGAAACAATCAAGAGCAGCGGCGGTTCCAATGATGTTGGGCGGAGTTTAAAAGATAATTCTGAAAAAATAATTAGTAAAAACTAAAATGGCTGAAAAGAAAAAATTTCTTTTAAGAATAGACGATAAAATTTACGCCGCCCTGGAAAAATGGGCGGCGGATGATTTGCGCAGCATCAATGCGCAAATAGAGTTTTTATTGAAAGAAACACTTTTAAAGTCAGGCAGAACAATAGAAAACAAAATTTCAACAGCTCCCGTCGATCCACCTCAAAATTAAGTGTTCGCGTTCATAATTACCTCACAGAAAAGTTACTTCTCATTAATTGGAAAAAGAAACTTTCCAAACTTCTTATAATTGGTAAAAGTAGATAGATTCATTTCTTTTTTTTTCTTTAAAGAGAATAAATTCTTAACTTTTACTGGCATATAACTTGAACTTTTCAAATCATTAAATATTGAGGCTTTTATGATAAAAGGAACGGTTCTAATTAATTCTGAAAATTGCAAAGGTTGCGAGCTCTGTATAGTTGCCTGTCCGCAAGAGAGTCTTTCACTCTCTCAGAAAATCAATCTCCGAGGGTACCGTTATGTTGAACTCTCACAGGACAATTGCACCGGCTGTACAAATTGCGCTATCGTTTGCCCTGACTCAGCAATAACAGTTTACCGGCAATCAAAACAAAACTATAAAAAAGCTGTTTAACAATTTTGAAAGAAACCATGGAAACAAAAAAATCCGAAGTTCGTTTAATGAAAGGGAATGAAGCATTAGCCGAAGCCGCTATTCGTGCCGGTCTTGATGCTTATTTCGGTTACCCAATTACTCCCCAGTCGGAAATATTAGAATATTTTACCGAACAAATTCCAAAACGGCGTGGAGTAGTTCTTCAAGCCGAAAGTGAAGTTGCGTCAATCAATATGGTTTATGGCGCTGCCGGAGCGGGCGCAAGAGTGATGACCTCTTCATCTTCTCCCGGAATGAGTTTAATGCAAGAAGGAATTTCTTACATTGCCGCCGCCGAACTTCCCTGTTTACTTGTAAATGTAGTTCGCGGAGGTCCAGGACTCGGAACAATTCAACCTTCGCAAGGAGATTATTTTCAAGCGACAAAAGGCGGCGGACACGGCGATTATCGTTTGATCGTTCTTGCTCCTTCTTCTGTACAAGAAATGTGTGACTTTGTTTTTGATGCGTTTAAACTTGCAGAAAAATATCGCAATCCCGCTATGATTTTATCAGACGGCGCACTTGGACAAATGATGGAGAAAGTTGAATTCCCTGAAGAAGGTTCACTACCGCACATAGTGCCTGATTGGGCTACGACCGGCAAAAAAGGAAGAGAAAGAAACTTTATTACTTCGCTTCATATGGAACCTGAAAAGATGGAAGAAATCAATCTTCATCTTCAAAAAAAATACAAAACAATTGAGGAAAACGAAGTCCGCTACGAGACACTTGATGTTGAAGACGCCGAAATAGTTTTGGTAGCTTTCGGATTACCGGCGCGAATTTGTCAAAAAGCTGTTGAGCTTGCCCGCGAAAAAGGAATCAAAGCAGGTTTAGTTCGTCCGATAACGTTATTCCCATTCCCTAAAAAAATCCTTTCGGATCTTTCAAAAAAGATAGATCATTTCCTTGTAATTGAATTAAACGCAGGACAAATGGTGGAAGATGTTATGCTTGCCGCTAATGGAAATTGCCCGGTTCACTTTAAAGGAAGGATGGGCGGAATGATTATTCAGCCTGAAGATGTTTTGGAAGAAATTGAAAAAATTATTCAACAACCAATCTTGCAGGAATAGGAGCGCTTATGTCACAAGAAATTTTATTAGAAGATATGCAATGCGTTTATCAAAAACCTGCAACATTAACCGATGACTATATGCACTACTGCCCGGGATGCGGACACGCGGTCGCCCACAAAATTCTTATGGAAGTGGTTCAAGAGATGGGTATTCAAGAAGATATTGTCGGTGTTGCGCCTGTAGGTTGTTCTGTCTTCGCTTATAACTATATGAATATTGATATGCAGGAAGCTGCTCACGGAAGAGCAAGCGCCGCTGCAACCGGAATTAAAAGAGTGCTTCCGGAGAAATATGTTTTCGCTTATCAGGGCGATGGGGACTTAGCCGCCATAGGAACTGCCGAAACCATTCATACTATAAACCGCGGTGAAAATATTTTAATCGTTTTCATCAACAACGGTATTTACGGAATGACCGGCGGACAAATGGCTCCGACTTCGTTGCTCGGACAAAAAACCTCTACTTCACCTTACGGCAGAGATGTTGAGCATAACGGCTATCCATTAAAAATAACCGATTTAATTGCTCATCTTCCCGGTGCATATTATGTTACAAGACAAGCAGTGCACACACCAAACACCGTTCGGAAATTTAAGAAAGCTATTAAAAATGCTTTTGAATTTCAAAAATTAAAAAAAGGAACCTGCTTTATTGAAGTGGTCTCTAATTGTCCAAGCGGTTGGAAAATGACTCCGAAAGAAACACTTGCTTACATCGAAGAAAAAATGCTGCCGGAATATCCTCTTGGGGATTTGAAAGTTCCGACTCAAAACAATAATTAACCGAACGAGGAAACAATGTACATAACCGATGAAATTATTATTGCCGGATTTGGAGGACAAGGAGTTCTTTCGATGGGGAAAATTCTTGCCTATGCTGCTATTTATGAAAATAGAGAAACAAGCTGGATGCCTTCTTATGGGCCCGAAATGCGTGGCGGAACTGCAAATTGTATTACCATCATTTCAGAAAAAAAAATCAGTTCTCCAATCGTTTCAAAATTTGATTCAGCCATCATTCTTAATCAGCCTTCACTTGAAAAGTTTGAAGACCACGTTAAGCAGCATGGATTTCTTTTTTATGAAGCATCAACTATTATAAAACCCCCTGCACGCGAAGATATTATGGTTTACAAAATTGCCGCTATTGAAGAAGCAAATAAAATGGGGAAGAAACAAATTTCAAATATGATTATGCTCGGAGCTTTTTTAGAAATAAAACCACTCGTAAAAATGGAAAGCGTTTTAGCGGCGCTTAAAAAAGTTTTACCTGAACGGCATCATCATTTACTTCCTGTAAATGAACAAGCCTTGATAAGGGGAAAAGAATTAATTGAAGTTAATTATCATGTTTCTGTTTAACAAATAAAACAGGGGACCACTATAATGGTTGAACATAATGTAAGATGCGATCACACGTGCAGAGACTCATGCGCGATGCTTAATGAAGCACTCAGGAGAGAAACCGCTTCAGTCCGTTTTTACGAGACCGTTTATGACGACTGCAATGCACCGGAAGTGAAAAATTTTTTAGGTGAAATTGTAGATGAACGGCGGACTCATATCTTAAAAATAATTCAGAAATTGAATGAACTGCATGCCAGATCGCAAGCCATGGATGGAATTTCAAATAGTTTCTCTTAATGAAAAATTGTTTTTCCACCTTCAACGGTAAGACTTTTCTACTGAAGATATAATTTATCTTTTAAAGCATCACGTTCACTAAAGTGTAGTGATGCTTTTTAATCCTTCCCCAAAAATTTTTTCTACAAGCCAAAGCCATTCTATCAAATAAAGAAATCTCTTTTTTGTGCGATAATAAGGCATGAACAACTTTTCCCTTGACAAGTGTTCGTATGAACACTATATTTGTAGTGAACAAAATAACACTATAATGAAAAAAGAATTAACAGACCGGCAGCAAGACATTTTAAGTTTTATTGAGCAATTCCGAAACGAAAACGGATATCCGCCAACGCTTCGCCAAATTGGGAAGCAGTTTGGCATATCTTCAACATTTGGTGTAAAGAGGCATATGGATGCCTTAGTGAAAAAAGGTTATATTTTGATTGAAAGCAATGCCAGCCGTGGTATTACTGTTCTTTCAAATTTTTCGGAACGATCCTTTAGAGAAACTATCCCGCTATCTCCAGTTTTCGGTGATATAGAAAAGTTTTTCAAAAAGATACCAATCATCGGACGTGTGGCTGCAGGCATTCCTATAACCGCAGTTGAAAATCACGAAGGCGATGTTGTTGTTGACCCCGCAATGTTAAAAGGTTATCAAACTTGTTTTGCTCTTAAAGTTAAGGGAGACAGCATGATAAACGCGGGAATTTTTGAAAAAGATCACGTGATTGTAGCCGCACAAAATTTTGCAAAACATAATGATATTGTTGTAGCTTTAATTGATGACGAAGCAACAGTGAAACGGTATTGGCAAAAAAATAATGACATTAAATTGATTCCTGAAAATGACAATTATCAACCGATTGAAATTGTAAACAAGGAAATTTTTCATATTGCAGGTAAAGTTATCGGCGTTATCCGCTGGTATAATTAAAGAGGAAAAATGTATGAAATCCGAAATATTTTATAACGCGATCAAACAGAGACGAAGAGTCCGTTTTTATTACGGTCTAACCGAAGTGGTTCTTGATCCTTATTTTATCGGCATGGATAAAAACGGCAAGAAATTTATCTATGGTAAAATGTTGGGTTCAATGGAAATTGAAAAATTTTCTTACGAAAGAATAGCAAACATAAAAGTGATGAACAATATTCGTTTTTCACCTATTATACCGATTATTCCTTTTCCAACTTATGTTAACTAAAAATGTATAACCGGAAAAAAAATATTGACCTGCTTGTAAGCCATTTGTGGAAACTTGGCTACACAATTATAAAGCGGAAATTAGGGACTTACCTTTCGGATCCGCCGACGGTAAATGGTTACGAAATTGATATTGTGGCTAAATTTCACCGCCAGTATGCTATGGGAATTTGCATCGACAAAAGAGATTTACAAGATTCTAAATTTTTGGAAAAACTTAACTACTTAGCTTCCCGCAAAACAAAGACCGGAAATAAAGAGGTTCTCCTCTTTATGGGTTTCCCATTTGAAATTTATAAAACCGTTAAAGATTTGACCGCTTCTTTAGATGATCCAATAAAAAGAAATATTTATCTCGTTCCTGTCTATGAAACAGTTCAAAGCGATTTATTTAGTCCAAACTACGATAAAGTATTTCAGAAAAATGTTGAAAGAGTACAGTAAAAACCTTTACTGTGCATATTCTCTTCCCCGCCTTTGACCAGATCGACAAACTGTAACTTTGGCAAAGAATAGTCATTTCTTTTTTCCTTTTCATAAAAAGCAATAATTACGTACTTTTACACTCTTGAATAGGACACTTTTGTGTTTAATCATGAATAGATTATAGTTCTATTGATATTAAAATTTAAAGACATTGAATAAAACAAAGCTCAATACAGACCAAGCCGAACAAAAAAAACTTAAAGAGTCAGGCTGCATCCCCAATCATATAGCAATTATTATGGATGGAAACGGCAGATGGGCAAAAAGCAAAGGTTTGCCGAGATTTGCCGGGCATCAAGCTGGAGTAGAATCTGTGAGGGATATTGTCCGCGCGTGCGTCCAATTAGGTGTGAAGAATCTCACGCTTTATACGTTCTCTACGGAAAATTGGAAACGTCCAAAAGATGAAGTTTCAACCTTAATGCGTCTGCTTGTAAAAACTTTACAAAAAGAGCTGGATGACCTGCACAAAAACAATGTTCGCATTATGATGATTGGCGACATGTCTGCGTTGCCGGTTGATGTACAAAAACAACTTAACGATGCAATTGAGAAAACAAAAAACAACGGCGACTTGAATTTAGTGCTCGCGTTAAGTTACAGCGGAAGATGGGAAATTCTTGAATCGGTTAAAGAAATGATGAAAGACGCCCAAAGCGGCAAGTTAAATGCAGACGAACTTGACGTTGCACGATTTTCATCTTACTTAAACACAAAGCAAATTCCCGACCCGGACCTGGTAATTAGAACCAGCGGAGAATTTAGAGTAAGCAATTTTTTATTATGGCAGATAGCGTATTCGGAATTTTACATTTCCGAAACGTTATGGCCTGCATTTAAACGAAAAAATTTATACGAAGCCATTCGTGATTTTCAAAAAAGAGAACGGAGATTCGGTAAGGTAAGTGAACAAATCAAACAAAAGGAAACAGGTACTTAGCATGCGGATCCTTTCACGGAATTATTTTTTAAACATCATTTTTCTTTTTCTTCTCTTTCCCTTTTTATTGGCGGCTCAAACGGCTCCAAAGACATTCAAAATATTAGGAATTTCAGTCGAAGGAAATACTTCGGCAGACGCTCGTACTATTGTAGCAAACAGCGGATTGAAAATAGGCGATGAAATTCAAATTCCCGGAGATCAAACTATCGGGGCAATTAAACAACTCTGGTCTTTAAATATTTTTTCCAACGTTGAAATCTTAATTGAAAAAGAACTTGCAGACGGCGTTTTTCTTCTTGTTAAAGTTGAAGAATTCCCCCGCATTGAAAAGGCTGTAGTTGAAGGAAACGACGAAATAAGCACGAGCAAGATTGAAGAAAAAATTAATTTTATTCGCGGACAAATTTTGAAAACTCCCGATGTCCAAAAAATAAAATTAAAAATCATGAAGCTCTATGAAGAAGACGGCTATTTTAACGCTCATATCACTCCAAAGGTTTTTCAGTTTTTCCAAGCCGATACTTCCAAAGACAAAATTATAACTCACTGGCGGAATAAAAAAGACTTCTCCGAAGAGTATAAACTTGAATTTGACAAAGACGATAAAACTTACACTAATTTAATTGATAAAATAAAAGACCGGGTTCTTCTTAAATATGATATCATTGAAAATGATGTTACGAAAGTCCGTAAAATTACCTTCAAAGGAAATAAAGAATTTTCGGGCAGCGACCTGCAAGGCGCTTTTAAGGAAACAGAAGAAGCTAAATGGTGGAAGTTTTGGAGCAGCGCAAAGTTCGATAAAAATAAATATGAAGAAGACAAAAAGTTGCTTCAAAAATATTATTTGAAAAACGGTTACCGTGATGCTGAAGTATTGGGTGATTCTCTCGTCTATTCAAACAATAAAAAAGACCTTGAAATAGTTCTCAATGTTTCCGAGGGACCAAAATATAAAGTTCGTAACATTTCCTGGGAAGGGAACACAATTTATACCGCGGATGCATTGAATGAACGCCTTGGTTTTCGCAAGGGAGACGTTTTTGATTATGAATTGTTTAATCAAAATTTGCGCGGAAATGAAAAACAAACTGATGTTGCAGCCCTCTATCTTGATAACGGCTACTTAACTTTCAATATGAAAACAGAAGAGACAAAAGTTTCTGAAGATTCAATTGATATTAATATTCAAATCTCCGAACGAAATCAATTTAAGATTGGTAAGGTTGATGTTTTCGGAAATGATAAAACAAAAGACAAAGTAATCCGCAGAGAACTCTACACAATTCCCGGAGAATATTTTAACCGCGCATATATGTTTAGAAGTTTGCAGCAATTAGCTAACCTTCAATTTTTCAATGTTGAAAAATTATACCAGGAAGGTGTTGATTATCAATTGGCAAATGACAGCACGGTTGATGTTGCATTTAAAGTTGAAGAGAAATCAAGCGACTACTTAAATGCGTCGGTTGGATATAGCGGAAGCTATGGATTCAGCGGTTCGGTTGGTATTACGTTAACAAACTTTTCTATGGCAGAACCATTCCAGCTTGGCGGCGGACAAGTGTTAAGTTTCAATTGGCAGTTCGGCGTTGGAAATTTATATCGAACTTTTTCACTTGGATTTACAGAGCCCTGGTTATACGACACACCAACACTTATCGGATTTGATTTCTTCAATACACGCCAAAATTATATTTACGACTTAAGCCAGTCAGGCGCAAGCATGCGCCTCGGAAGAAGATTAAAATGGCCCGATGATTATTTTTATGTTCAGGGAACGCTCCGTTACCAGTCTAATAATGTTATTAACGGCGGCAGTTACTACCGTGAAGGAAGAACTCAACAGTTTACACTTGGTGCAAGCATTACTAGAAAAAATGTTGATAATCCAATCTTCCCATCAATCGGTTCTTCGATTGGATTAGATGCGGAAATTTCCGGCGGACCTTTTCTTCCCGGAGATGTTGATTATTACAAAATCAATTTCAAGACTGAATGGTATAAACGGTTATTCGGAATAAGTAAATTAGTTTTATTTTCTGTTGCAGATTTAGGATATTTGGGAGAGCTAAAAAAAGGAACTCCGATTCAGCCGTTTGAATATTTTTATATGGGCGGAAACGGATTAATTGTTGCAACAACTCCATTGCGCGGTTATGAAGACAGAACCGTTGGACCAATAAATAAAACCGGCGATGTTTATGGAGGAAAAGTTTCTTTGCGTTATACAACAGAATTACGTTTTGCTGTTGCGCTTGAACCTATCCCTCTTTACTTAATTGCTTTTGCTGAAGCGGGAAATGTTTTTGAAAGCATCAATGCAACGCAAGCATTTAATCTCCGCCGCTCTGCCGGTATTGGCGCACGAATTATGATAAACCCGATTGGTTTGATCGGTTTTGATCTTGGTTATGGTTTCGACAGAAAAGCGGTTGACGGAAAAGATCCTTCCTGGGTTTTCCACTTCCAGTTCGGAAAAGGTTTTTAATTAGTTATTTTTCATAAACAAATAAATATAAAGGATACAGAGTGAAACGTTATTTTTTAATCTTTGCATTATTCATTTTTGCAGCAAGTACATTTGCGCAAACCCCGGCGGTAATTAAACTTGGTTTCGTTGATTCGGAAATCATTTTAAAGCAACTCCCAGAAGCAATTAAAGCCCAAGGCGAGTTAGATGCGTTAATTCAAAAATGGAACGCACAACTTGACAGTATGGGACAAACTTTTCAAGAAGCTTACTCAAATTATCAAAAACAAGCCGCTACCATGAAAGAAGCTCAGAAAAATGAGATTCAACAAAAATTAGTAGCTCAGCAACAATCTGTTGAAGAATTTAGAAGATCAAAATTTGCACAAGGAACAGGTGAAATCTATCAAAAACAGGAAGAATTACTTAAACCGGTAAAAGATAAAGTTTTGAAAACTATTGAAACCGTTGCAAAAGAAGAAGGCATGCAGTTCGTTTTTGATAAAACAGAACAAGCGGCAATTTTATTATATGCCGATTCCGCCTATGAAATTACTTACAAAGTTCTCGACAAATTAAAAAGAGGAAAATAGAGATTAATAATTTCCAAAAAACAAATCCCAAAATTCAATTTTTGGTTTTGATACTTGGAATTTGTTTTTTGTTATTTGGGATTTGAATATAAAACAAGGTTTTTTATGAAAGCAAAAATAATTTTCGGTCTTTTCATTTTTTTTGGATTATGCTCCGTTTCATTTTCACAGTTGAAAATCGGCTATGTTGATTCGGATGCAATAATGGAAAAACTTCCCGATGCGCAGGATGCGCGCCAGCAGCTTGACCAGATCATCCAGGAATGGCAGACCGAATTGAAAAAACTCGAGGGCGATTGGAAAGCAAAGTTTGATGATTACGAAAAACGCAAACTGATTATGTCCGACCAAACGCGCGCTGA
>JALNWB010000083.1 GCA_023231105.1 Ignavibacteriaceae bacterium
AGTGTGTCGATTTTTGAGAAAACCCCTATTTTACAACTTGTAAATGGGATCGACTACTCTTTTATTAACTCTGTTCCTGCTAACCAACTGAATTTATTCAACTTATAACCGGACAGTAGTGATTAAATTTAGCTAAAAGCAAAAGTCAGAGATTATTTCTTAATCGATTTCTTTAAAATTTTAAATGGAAAATTAAAGAATCCACTTTCTTAGAAAGTGGATTCTTTAATCCTTATTTCCAATGTGGGGATTGTGGCTATGCCAGTTTAGGAAATTCCATCACAAATGCTGATCTTTTATTTGGTACAAATAACTCAGCGCATCTTCATACGTGTTGGGGATAATTCCATCGAGGATTGCATCTTCTATCGCCGTTTTAATTTCACCGACTTTCTTCGAAGGTTTCAAATTGCAAATCCGCATAATTTCTTCACCTCGCACCGGCGACTGAAAAGCGCGCAGTTTATCTTTTTCTTCTACTTCTAAAACACGGTTCATCACCCGTTCGTAATTGGCAAGATACTCACTCACCTTATCCATATTTTTGCTTGTAATGTCAGCGCGGCATAAGGTGATGAGATCATGCAAATCTTCCCCGGCTTCAACAATAAAACGTCTTATAGCAGAATCAGTAACTTCTTCTTTTGCCAACGCAATGGGGCGAAGGTGAAGCCGCACAAGCTTTCGAATATATTCCAATTGATGAAAAGGAAGTTTAAGCCGTGTAAAAATTCCTTTCATAATTCTTGCGCCAAGGTCTTCATGTCCATGGAAAGTCCAGCCGATATTTTCAACAAACCGTTTTGTCTGAGGTTTGGCAATATCGTGAACCAGCGCCGCAAATCTCAGCCAAATATTATCAGTGTTTGGAGCAATGTTATCAACAACTTTGCACGTATGATAAAAAACATCTTTATGATGATAATCTTGGCGCTGATCAACTCCCTGAAGATTTGCAACTTCCGGAAAAATAATTTTCATCACTTCAGTTTCTTGAAGTAATTTTAAACCGATTGAAGGTTTTGGTGAAGAAAGAATTTTTAAGAATTCATCGGTGATTCTTTCTTGCGAAACAATTTTCAGTCTTTCGCACATTGCTTTTGCAGCAGTTTTAATTTCATCAGATACGGTAAAATTAAGTTGCGAAGCAAAACGAAAAGCGCGCATAATACGTAACGGATCATCGCTAAATGTTTCTTCTGGATTAAGCGGAGTTCGTAAAAGCTTTTGCTCAATGTCCACAAGCCCGCCAAACGTGTCGATCAGTTCACCATAATTATTTTTGTTAAGTGAAAGTGAAAGTGCAAGCGTATTGATCGTAAAATCGCGGCGTGAAATATCATCAAAGAAAGAACCGTTTGTTACAACCGGTTTGCGCGATGATCTATCATATGATTCTTTTCTCGCACCGACAAACTCCAAGTCAAAATCATTATACCTAAAATGTGCCGTACCAAAGTTCTTGAAAACTGTAACCTTTTCTACACCGATTTTTTTAGAAAGATTTTCTGCAAAGGCAACTCCATCTCCAATAACAAGAAAATCAATTTCTTTCTTTTCACGTTCAAGCAGAATGTCCCGCACAAATCCGCCGACGATATAAATCTCCATTTGCAACACTGCGGCAGCATTTGCAATATTTTTTAGAAATGGGTAAGATTTTTCTATTTGACTAAAATTTATCATGTAAAATTATTTTTTCTCTTCATGTTTGATAAACCATGCAAGTTTATTTTTTTCATTCTGCAAACTTTCAAAAGCATAATTAGGAATTAGGTTCTCCAATATTTTTAAGAATTTTCCCGCAGAAATAAAATCATTATTCTTAATTGCAAACCTAACCAGTTGTAGCATCGGAAACCAGTCTGTCTGCGAAGTCTGAATTTGGTTGCTCATAATTAATTTCTCAAAAGAAGTATAACTAACTTTCTCTTTTTCAACAAGATCGATTAGAGGAAGCAATAGCGCCGGTGAAGGATTATGTGCGAATTCATTTATTAAAAGTGCAAACCGGTCGATTTCTTTAGCTTTGATAAACAATTTTGCGTTTTCATTATGCTCTATAAATATTTTTCGGAGGTTGATACGTGAAACCAATCTTCCCGTCGGTTTCCAAACAGACAAACTATCCAAAATATTTTTTGCTTCATCATATTTTTCGTTAACTGTTTTCAAATCCGCTAGCTTTAGTTGAAGCAAATAATAATAAGGAGTGTTTGCATAGTTCAACAAAATCTTTTCAAGTAAAGTTTCTGCTTGCTGTGGATTCTCTTCCTCCATGCAAAAGATCATTCCGCTTAACAAAGAATAATTTTTATTGTAATCTTTGATTGAAAGTATTTCTTCTTTAGCTGCAGTAAAATCCTTTCTCTCGATCAAACGGTAAATAGCATTGGTTTTATTAGCTAGGTAACGGGGACAAACTTTCTGCACAAGAGGTTGTTTTCCAAAATAATAATTCGCTGTGTGAACTTGATTTGTATAATTTTTATTGTTCAGGAATTTTTGATATTCGGAAACAGCGACAGCAAATGGTTTGCTGTAACTCTTTTCAAAATCGCCGGTACGATAAAACTCTTTAAACTTCTGAATGCCATATTTATCAATACTAAACTTGCAGAACGAACCCGAATAAATGTAAGAGAGCGAAGAAACATTAGCGAAGAATGAAAAACCGCCAAACAAACTTTGAATACTTAAACGCAAATTATTTTTTGCAGCAAGAAATGCGGGATAGTGGATGTCCAAATCATCATAAACCGGATCGGCGGCACACGCTATTCCTTCAATGGTTGCCGGGTTATAGTTTGCATCAATTTTTAAAAAGTTATTACTCCACTTTCCCGCAAAAATGTGAGCTAATTCATGATTCACACTTTTTTCGTAAGAATCCAAAGACAAGTAAATCTGGTTCACCCACGGTTTTGCAACATCGGCATTACCGGCGCCAAAAAATTTTCGTTTTTCATCACTGCTTCTAAAAACAAATGAAGTAATTTTTTTATCCGGTTTTTCTTTAAAAAAATTTGTCTGACGTTCAAAATAAAACTCGTGAAGAAGTGTGATATACTTTCCCTCATCCTTTGTTAACTGCTGCGGCAGATAAAGGATGAAGTTAGCCGTTTCAATTTTCTTTCGTAGGACTTCATGCAAAGAAGTTTCGGTGGTTCCGAATCCTAATTTTGGAGAAAGGTATAAAAAACTTCCTGAAGTAAAAATAACAAGAAAGTAAACCAAGATTTTCGAAATTTTTATTTCTCTTAATTCCCTCTTTCTTATCAGATATATTATTCCACTAAAGAAGAGAAGATTAAAAATTCTGTACAAAACAATTGCAGAAGTTATATCAATATCTTCATCGTACATTGTTCCGGGGAAAAACGGAATGAGAGGATTGTAAAAATATATTTGCGGACGAAAATATATTTCCGCTACCGGGATAAACGCAATAACAATAAGCAGAACGATAAAAATGAGATACGAATATTTTTTATTGATGAAATCGGAAAGCAAACCGAGTGAATAACCAATAACAACCGCGGGAAGCGTTAACACGACATAAAATTTAAATCCATCAAGGAAGGAACAATCATTTCGAAAAAGATGAAAGAGAAATGCAAGAAGAACCGGGAGGATTAGAAATATTCCTCCAAATATTAAAAGTTTGAATTGAAAAACTTTTACCGCAATAGCAGATGATTTGAATTTGTCTTCATGGATAGTAAATAACCCAATATAGATGACAAGAAAAAATCCGTTGAGAGAAGCAAATTCAAAACTAAAATATTTCGTCAGTGGAAGCGTAAGCAATAAAATATTGTTCACTACGTGAAGAAAAAGAAGGATTTGAAGAAAGAGATTCTTTTTAAATAATGCTGACACGGTAATCTAAAATTCTTGTCCGGCAACCCGGTCAATATTGGCGCCGAGTTGACGAAGTTTTTCTTCGAGACGCTGATAACCGCGGTCTAAATGATAGACACGCAATACTTCGGTAACACCTTCGGCGACTAATCCGGCAAGCACTAATGACGCGCTTGCACGCAAATCAGTTGACATCACTTTTGCTCCTTTTAATTTTTTCACTCCTTTTATCAGCGCATTATTTTCCTGAACGGAAATGTCAGCGCCAAGTCTGATCAATTCAGGAACGTGGCTAAATCTATCGGTATAAATTGTATCGGTGACTGTAGAAACGCTATCCGCAACGCTCATCAACGCTAACCATTGCGCCTGCATATCGGTCGGAAATCCCGGGAAAATTCCGGTTGAAACATCAATGCTTTTCGGTTCAATATTTTGCGCATCAATGCGAATATCATTTCCAATTACGTCAATGTGCATTCCGGCATCTTCCAATTTCGAAAGCACCGCATACAAATGCGCATCAATTCCGCCACGGATAAGAATGTTTCCTTTTGTTATAGCGGCTGCAATTAAAAACGTTCCGGCTTCAATTCTATCCGGGATAGTTTCAATTTCTGCCGGATGCAATTCGTCAACGCCTTCAATTTCTAAAATTGAAGTATTGATCCCGTATATTTTTGCTCCCATTTTCAAAAGGAAGTTTACAAGATTAGTTATTTCCGGTTCCATTGCGGCATTGTTAATAACGGTTGTTCCTTTAGCCAGAACCGATGCCATCAAAATATTTCCCGTAGCGCCAACGGAAGATTTATCAAAATTTATTTTTGCGCCTTGCAAACGTTTAGCTTTAACAATGATGTATCCTTCATCCAATTCAATTTCAGCGCCGAGTTTTTTTAATCCTTCAAGATGAAGATTGATCGGACGCGGTCCCCAGGCGCAGCCGCCGGGCAAAGAAACTTTTGCAAATCCATACCGCGTTAGCAAAGGACCAAGAACATACACCGAAGCGCGCATTTTTTTAACATGTTCGTAAGGAGCTATTTGATTGTTTACTGTTGCGGAATTTATTTTTAATACTTGATTTTCAAATTGAATTTCTGCGCCGAGTTGTTTGAGCAATTTGCTCATTGTAAAAACATCATTCAATTCCGGAGTATTATACAAGACCGATTCACCGGACGCAAGTAAAGCCGCCGGCATTAATGCTAACGTAGCATTCTTTGCACCGCTGATCTCAACGGTTCCGTTTAATTCTTTTCCGCCATGAATGACAAATTTATCCACACAAAATCCTTTTATTTACTTGAAAATATAGAACCGAAAACACCAGCCGCAAAAACTTTTTTCGAAGGAGTAATTGTCAAACGGTTTAAGGCGGTAAATCCACCGGAGTTTGATAATTCCCAATTTATTCCGCCGTCTTTCGTAACCAAAATTTCTCCTTTATTGCAGGAAATAAATCCGTTCGTTTTGTTTGTAAAAGAAATTGAAAGTAATCCTGAAACTAAACCGGAGGAAACTTTTTCCCATTTGGAACCTCCGTCATCGGTTTTAAAAATTTCTCCACCTCCGGCAATAACAATTCCGTTTGATTTATCTACAAAAAAGACATCTCGTAAATACGTATCCGTAAATCTATTCTGGCTGACCCAATTTTCTCCCTGGTCGGTAGTTTTTAAAAATGTACCGTTCCAGCCAACAGCAAATCCGGTTGATCCATCAACAAAAAAGAGATTAAAAAGAAGATTTGAAGTGTTGGAATTAACACGCCGGAAAGTGTATCCGCCGTTATTCGATTTTAAGATGGTTCCTTTTGCGCCGCAAACAAAGCTCGCGCCTCTATTTTCATAAATGCGAAAGAAATTTTCTCCGTTTAATTGAAGAATATTTTGCCATGAATTTCCGCCGTCTTCTGTTCTGAAGATTCTTCCGTCGTCACTTACAACTAATCCTAAATTTGAAGAAAGAAATTTTATATCGGTAAAAGTAATTAAGGAATCAAGTATTGGAAGGACTTCAACCCAATCAGCGCCGTAGTTGGATGATTTTAGAATTGTTCCTTTTTCTCCACAAGCAAAACCAAAATCATCCGATGGGAAAGAAATACCGTTCAAATTGTTTTTTGTTTCCGAATTCATCCTCAACCAATTAACTGAAGAAGTGACAAGCAGACGTGTGTTGTAATGGGCAGTTGTATCAGCTGGATTAACAGGTTTTGAAGTTAAGCCGGGCCAATATGCTGCTATAGCATTGAAAATAAAATAAGCAATAAAAATAAGCACTGCTAAAACAGGAATAGCAAAGAAGGCGATTTTCACTTTTCTCATTTTATCTTCTTTGTTTGGTTCAACCGTTTTCTGTTTCGTTTTAACTTTTTCCGGTTTTTCAACACTTGATTTTTCTATCTTCTGTAAAACTTGATCCACATCTTCTGAAAATTCTTCGCAGTTTTTATAGCGTTTATAGATCGTTTTATCCAATGCCTTGAAAACAATTCTATCAAGTTCAGGAGGTATTGCGCTTGAGTTTATGGAAACCCGTGGAGGAGTTTTTTTAAGGTGAGCTTCCATAATTTCATATTCGGTTCCTTTATCAAAAGGAGTTTTACCGGCAAGCATCTCATACAGAGTTATTCCGATTGAATAAATATCGCTTTGTTTTGTAGGGTCTTCCGCACGGATTTGCTCGGGACTCATATAAAGCAGCGTTCCGATTTTTGTTCCGGTTTTCGTAATCCCTTTATCAAATAAAGCTTTTGAGATACCAAAGTCCATAATTTTGACAACACCTTCTTTATTGAGGATGATGTTGGAAGGTTTAATATCTCTATGGATAAAACTTTTACTGTGAGCGTGTCCGACCCCATCTAACATTTGCTGTAATATTTGCAAAGCTTCTTTTGTGTCTAACTTATTTTTTCTTGTGATAAGTTTTTCAAGAGTTTCGCCTTCAACAAATTCCATCACAATGCCGAGAATACCATTTTGCTCAGTAAAACCATAGACCGAAACAATATTGCGATGATTCAACTTAGCTTGATTTTTAGCTTCGCGTTTAAACCTTTCAACAAAATTTGTGTTAAGCGCGCCGGTCTGGTTAAGTACTTTTAGCGCAACAAAGCGTTCCAATTTAATATCGAAAGCTTTGTACACAATCCCCATTCCTCCTTCACCAAGAATGGAAACTATTTTGTAGTTTTCAATTAATGATCCAATCATAGCGGCATCAATTTTTTAAATGTTGTTAATAATTACATACGAAAAATTATCAGGCGAACCAAAGTCTTCAATTTGCTGGAAAAATTTTTGCGAAATTTCTTCCAAATTTTCTCCTTGCGATAAAATTTTGGAGATTTCATTAAAGTTCAAAACCCCGCAAAGACCATCCGTACAAAGAAGCAGTTTAAATTGCTGGCCATCGTGAAGATAAAAATAATCGCAGTCCGGCTGGCAGTCGTTGTCTTCCCCTAACGCTTTCACTATAATATTTCGATGAGGATGTTTTTCCGCCTGCTTGGATGTGATCAAACCATTATCAACCATTTTTTGAACGAGGGAATGGTCTTTAGTGATTTGCCGTAACTGATTTTCCGTAAAAAAATAAATACGGGAGTCTCCGATATGTCCCCAATAAACTGTGTTGCCTGCAATAAAAACAACTACGGCAGTGGTAGCCATTCCTTTATAATGTTCAGATTCTCTCCCTTTCTCCAAAAGTATTTGATGAGCCGCTGTTAATGCGGCATTCATTTTAGTAAGATTATCTAAATCAGGATTTTGAAGAAAATAGTTATATATAGTTTCCACAGCAGTTTTTGAAGCTACGTCTCCGGCACGGTTTCCACCCAAACCATCGCATACAATTGAGAGAAGTCCGTCATCAAGGTTAAAGACATTCACGCAATCTTCGTTAACCGCTCTTCGTTTTCCGAGATGTGAAGCAAAAATATAGTTTACAATCATGTAATATCTTAAAGGATGTAAATGAGAAAATACATTGCAAAGGTAATAAAATTTTATTCTGTTTTTTTAACAAAAAATTGCAACAATTAGTGTTTAAAAGATAATGCCTTGGCAAGATATTTGCTAAAGTTTTCGTTCCGAATTATATTTGTTTAAGCAAATAAAAGAATTATCACAACTTTACTGCGAAAGTGGCGTAATTGGCAGCCGCGCTAGACTTAGGATCTAGTATCGTAAGATGTGGGGGTTCGAGTCCCCCCTTTCGCACTAATTTATTAACATAGAGGTTGGTTTGGAAACAAAAATAAATGTCATAAGTGAATCTGTAAACGAACTTGAAGTAATTGCGGCATATGATGAAATAAAAAGTTTAATTGATACTGAAGTACAAAAACAAACTAAAACACTTCAAATCGATGGTTTTAGAAAAGGAAAAGTCCCCCCGGCAGTTATTAAAAGAATTTACGGCGATTCGCTTGAATATACCGCTTCCGAAAAAGCAGCAAACAAATTATTCTGGCAAATTGAAAAAGAACAAAACTTAAAACCGATCAACGAACCCTCACTAACGGATATCGATTTTAAACCGAATGAAAAATTGACATTCAAAGTTCGTTACGAAATATTCCCGAATCTTGAACCGCAAGGATATAAAGGATTAGAAATTGAAGTTCCTGATTTCCAGGTAACCGATGTTGAAGTTGAAAGTGAAGTAACCCGGCTTTTAGAAGCAAACGCAACCTACGAAGATGCTGAAACTGTTGAAAACGAAAAACATTTAATTACGGCAGATATTTTCTCCGCCAGTGAAGATGGATCTTCATCCGGAATAAAGATGGAGACCGATTACAAAATAAATCTCACAAACAAAAATATTAATAAAGAGATTTATGATAACGCGCTAAACAAACATGTTGGCGATACTTTTTCTTTTTCGTTTGATGAACCGCATGAACATCACGATGACGTTCCGCATGAACATAAAAAGATTTCATATTCCGTTGAAATAAAAAATATTCAAAAAATCGTTTACCCGGAATTGAATGAGGAATTCTTAAAAAAAGTTACTCGTGATAAAATTTCTACTGAGGAAGAACTTCGCGAAAACATCAGAAAAGATTTGCTTTCTTATTATGAATCAAGTATCAACGATATGGCTGAGTTAAAACTTGAACAAGCAGTTCTTCAAAATAACAAATTCACTCCGCCACAGGTTTTTATTCAAAACTATTTAGATCATCTTGTAAAGGATGAAATTGATGCTTACAAAAAGAAGAATAAAAAAGTAAAACCGGAAGTGATTCGCGAGAAATTAGCTTCAAAAGCTGAAAATTCCGTAAAATGGATTCTCTTAAAAGATAAAATTATTGAAAAAGAAAATATTGTTTTATCAGAAGAACGGCTTAAAGAACTTTCGGAAGAAAACGCCGATAAAATGGGTGTTACTGCTGAGGTTCTACTTAAACATTATCAATCTAATGAAATGAAAAACCGCCTTTTACTGAACGAGTTCTATTCTTTTCTTAAAAAATCAAATACAATTAAACGAATTGATCCAGAGGTCTTTTCGCAAAAGGAAGAAGTACATGCAGAAAAACATTGAAATTTATAATCAATTAGTCCCTTACGTTATTGAACAAACCGGGCGCGGTGAACGCGGAATGGATATTTATTCCCGCCTTTTACGCGAAAGAATTATTTTCCTTGGTACCGCAATTGACGATCATATTGCAAGTTTAACTATCGCGCAATTGATCTTTCTTGAAGCGGAAGATTCTCAAAAAGATATTTATCTTTATATCAACTCTCCGGGTGGAAGTGTTTCTGCCGGCCTGGCAATTTATGACACGATGAAATACATTAAGCCAGAAGTGGCTACAATCTGCGTTGGTATGGCAGCAAGCATGGGAGCTATTTTGTTAGCTGGTGGTCAAGCGGGAAAAAGAACTTCCCTTCCTAATTCAAGAATTTTAATTCATCAGCCGTGGATTGGAGGTTTGCAGGGACAAACAACCGATATCGAAATTCACGCGAAAGAAATGATCAAAACACGCGATTCATTATACAATATTTTAGCTGCTCATACAGGTAAATCAGTTGAACAAATAACAAAAGATTGCGATAGAGATTATTTTCTTTCTGCCGAAGAAGCTAAGGTTTATAATATCATCGATAATATTTTAGAAAAAAGACCCTGATCTTCTTAAGCCTGTTTAATTATAAAAAGTTAAACAGGCTTTTCTTAATCTCCACAAAATTAATTTACCATGAAAAAAGCAGTTTTATTATTCCTTCTCTTTTTAACCGTTAGTTTTCCGCAGAATACTCTTTATAAATTAAATCTTTACTGCAATGAATATGCTAAAAGGAATTCTCTTCCTTCCGTCTCGGCAGGCTTAATTGAAAATAATAAAATCATTTGGACAAATTATACCGGCAGCGCAGATTTGGAGAACAATGTTCCGGCAGCAAAAAATTCATTATACCGCGTGGCTTCTATCTCAAAATCAATTACTGCCGTTGCAATAATGCAGCTTGTTGAACAAGGGAAAATAAAACTTGATGGTGATGTTAGAAATTATCTTCCCTACATCTCGCAAAAAAAATGGATATTCACAGTTCGTCAACTTTTAAGTCACACTTCGGGAATTCGCGCTTACAAGAACGATGAAGAATTTAACAGCAAAGTAAATTTCAAATCCGTCCGCGAAGCGATTTTGTATGTTGCAAAAGATACGCTTGATTATCAACCCGGAACAAAATATTTGTATTCCACGTTGGCATATAATCTTTTAGCCGAAATAATAGAACAAGTTTCCGGTTTATCTTTTGAAGATTACCTGCAAAAAAATATTTTTGAACCAACAAAAATGAATTCCACTAAACTTGATTTCTACAATAAAATTATTCCGAACCGGGCAAAAGGTTATAAAAAAAATTCTTTAAGAGAATTTGAAAATGCACCAATAGCGGATTTAACAATTAAATTTCCCGGCGGCGGAGTACTTTCAACGGTGGAGGATTTGTTAAAATTCAGCAACGGGTTACTTCAAAATAAATTGATAAAAAAACAAACGCTTGATTCCATGCTCACCGAAACAATTTTACTCAATGGAACAAAAATTCAATATGGGTTGGGACTCGGTTTCGGTACTGATAAATATGGAAGAAAGTATTACGGACATGCGGGCGGTGGAACCGGTTTTGTTTCACAGTTTATGTGTTATCCCGATCTAAATTTAGCTTCCGTCCATCTTATTAATTGCAGAGATAGAAATCTCATAAATGTTGCAGAGGAAATCGCTGCGCTGTATTCGGGCGACAATGTTGTGTTTCCTAAATTTTCTTTAAGCGATACTCTTACAAAAATCGCCACAACTATTTCAATCGATTCCGCTTTAATTTTTTGGACTAATATCGAAAAGAAAAAGGATGAAAATTTCCTTCTTTCAAATACTGAAATAAAAGATTTCGGCTATGATTTACTTGATTTGAATCGTACCAAAGATGCGATTCGCGCTTTTACAAAATTAACAGAAGCCGATAGCACTTTTCCGGATGGTTTTATTGGTTTGGGAGAAGCATTTAACCGTGACGGGAATAAAGGATTATCGCTTCGCTATTTGAAGAAAGCTCAAAAACTAAAACCAAATGATGCCCAAGTTCAGTTGCTGATTTTACAAATTGAACCTGCCTTGCCGTCTGGCAGGAAAGAACAAAAATAACTTTTTCAATTGATGAAGAAATGCAGCTTGGTATTGGTTATTTTGTTTTTTCATTTTGGCTCACCTTTAATTTTTCTTTAACTTTGAGATAAGAAAATCAATAATCAGAATGTGATGCAAAAAAAGAAAATCGCAATTGTAGGTCCGGCTTATCCATACCGAGGTGGAAACTCTCTTTTCATTGCCCATTTAAATGATAAATTATCGGAACAATTTGACGTTACAATTCTCAACTATTCACTCCTTTATCCGTCATTTTTATTCCCCGGCACATCACAATTTGATAAAAGCAACGTTACACTTAAAGCCGCAATAAGTGAGCGGATCGTAAATTCAATTTCTCCTTTATCCTGGTTGAAAACAGCAAAACGGATTAAAGAAATTAATCCGGACTTAGTGGTTTTTGATTGGTGGCATCCGTTTTTTTCTTTCTGCCATTTTTCAATTTCATTTTTATTGGGGAAAAAATTTCAGAAGAAAATTCTTTTCATTGCGGAAAATTTTATTTCACACGAAGGACATTTCATTGATCGGTTATTAACCAAAATCGGATTGGCAAACGCTTCCTCTTTTCTATCTCTTTCAGAAAAAGTTGAAAAAGATTTAATCGATATTTCACACAACCGAAAACTTTACCGCTCTGAATTGCCGGTTTACGATTGTTACGATTTGACAACCAATGAAAACAAACAACATAAATCCGCATTGCCGACAGGAAGGAAAGACTTTACTTTTTCCGAAGATGATTTTGTTCTTCTTTTCTTTGGTTACATCCGAAAGTATAAAGGATTGGATATTCTTCTAAACGCAATACCTTTATTGATAAAAGAAATTCCAAATATCAAACTGTTAGTAGTTGGTGAATCGTACGATGAGTTTTCTTTTTACGAAAATCTTGTTTCAGAACTTCACTTGACAAATTATGTTAAAATGGAAAATAGATTTGTTGCAAATGAGGAAGTTGGCAAATATTATTCTGTTTCGGATTTAGTAGTTCTCCCCTATCGAAGCGCTACACAAAGCGGTATTCTCAATGTTGCGTACGGATTTAACAAACCGGTTTTAGTTACCAACGTAGGCGGTTTAGCAGAATTTGTTGATGATAAAAAGACCGGCATTATCGTTGAGCCTGAATCTCCTGAAGCCATTGCAAATGGAATCATAGAATTTTGTTCTTTGCAGAAAACTGTAAACTTCGGTAAAAATATTGGGGAAAGAATTTCTCACAATCAATTTTCTTCCATCGCACAACTTTTTGATAAAATTATTACGGATTCATTATTATGATTTTAAAAACAGATTGTCAACATTTCCCCGGTGATAGACCATGCAGCTTTAATAAAAATTTCGGTACGATGTGTGATGACTGTAATGATTATAAACCAATTGGATTCAAAATTCTCATCATCAAATTTGATGCGACCGGAGACGTACTTAGAACAACTTCTCTGCTTCATACTTTAAAGAAAAAATATCCCGCTTCCCACATCACCTGGTTTACGAAGAAAAACGCTCAACCGATTTTCTTAAATAATTCGTTTGTTGATGAAGTTCTCATTTTGGAAAATAGCGACACCATCTCAAAACTTCTTGCATTGGAATTTGATCTGCTTATTCATCCAGATGCATCTGTCCAAAGCGGCGCTTTTTCTTCATGGATTAAAGCAAAAAGTAAAAAAGGATTTTTTCTTGACACTAAAGGGAAAATTCAACCGTTTGATGATTTAGCTATTGAGTGGCTTGAACTTGGCGCTTTCGACCAAAAGAAAAAAATAAATTTGAAAACGTATCAGCAAATCCTTCACGAAATTTGCGGACTTGATTATCAAAAAGGTGAAATTATTCTTTCCTTAAGTGAAGAGGAAAAGAAATTTACCGAATCATTTTCTGCTCAACATAATCTAAAAAAATATAAAAAAATTATAGGATTGAATACGGGTGCAGGTTCGCGTTGGCAGTATAAACAATGGGGAGTTCAGCAATACGTTCAGTTAATTCGGATGATCAAAACATTTTCAAACGACATTGGAATTTTACTCTATGGCGGCGAAGATGAAAAAGAACGAAATACTTATCTAGCAAATCAATTCCCTTTTGTTATTGATACCGGCACAGAAAACTCACTTCGCCAATTCTTTGCTTTAGTTGATCTTTCGGATATTTTTATAACCGGCGATACTTTGGGACTTCATGCCGCGACAGCATTAAGAAAGAAAATTATTTGTCTATTCGGTCCAACGTCTTCCAATGAAATTGAGGATTACGGAAGAATTACAAAAATTAGTCCACAGATGGGTTGTTTGGTCTGTTACAAAATGAGGTGTGACTTCTCTCCAACTTGTATGGATTCAATTTCTACAGAAATGGTTTTTGATATACTGAAAGAAGTAATGTTAGTCGGTAGTGAATCGAAATAAATTGGTGTGATGATTATTTGTTTTTAAGTTTCAAAACAATTTGTTTTTGCTCGCGAGCAACAACGTACTGCTGAACATGCTGGGATGATTTAAATAAATCAATTACATTTCCTTTATTCTTCGTGCTTTCTTCAGAGACTCCCTGTGAATGAGTATCAGTTTTTATATTTTTAATAAAAGATGAAAATGATCTTTTCTCATCCTCATCAAACTTCCCGACATTTTTCTTGCTGCTAAGAGGTTCATTCTCTGTAAACTTGCGTTCAGTTTTTGTATTAGATTGGACCATAAAGGAAGATTTAACAGTCCCTGGCATCGGCAGATAAGTTAACTTTCTCATCTTTTGAGCATCAAAATTTCTATCTTCCTCAACCAAATCATTTTTAACATCTTCGACAGTAATTTTTTTAAATCGGTTAACTGTTCTCTCTTGTTCAATTTTAATTTTTTGAAACTCTTTATTTGTTTGACTTACGTCAAAATTAACTTCGTCAAATGCAAAAATCAGTTCAGCAAATACTTTATCGTTTTGCCACTTTGCTTCCGAGACTTCTAAATCAAAAGCATATACTTCGGAATAATTCGGTTTGCGAAAATTACTTATTTGAGAAAGTAGCCCGACTTGTTGAATGCGAAAACGGACATCAACAATATCATTACTTTTTACATATTCTTCTAATTCTTTGATCGCAAAAATCGGATCAAAATGGACGACTTCCGACTCGCCGTTAATAATTACCATAACCCCGTATTTAATAATATCTGTTTTAAAGGAAGATAAATTTGTTAGAAGCCGGTAAATAATAACTGATTTCGGATCGCTTGAATTAATATGCCTGCAAACTTCATTAAAATGGATTGGCACTGCTCTTTTAACTTTATCATCTTTGTTTATTATATGAAAATTTTTTTCCAAATCGAATTTATTTTCCGAATAAATAAAGACGTCATTCTGTTTTATATCTAAAGTTTCAAGTATCATAACAATTAATAAGATGTCGCTAAAATTTTAGCTTTTTGTTTTTCTTTTTTGTTTTTGAATATTGCGTACAAAAATAAACAATTTCTCAAACATTAAAGGAAGTTTCTTATGGCTCTTAACATTGCAACTATCCAAAATATTTTAAAAGATAGAAATTTAGACGGTTGGTTACTATTTGATTTTCGTTGTTCTAATGATCTTGCTTTAGAAATTCTGGGAATTAAAAAAGAATCTCATCTTACACGAAGATTTTTTTATTTCATTCCGCAAACCGGCGAACCAAGTAAAATTGTAAATGCGATTGAGGAACATAATTTGGCTCATCTACCCGGTGAAAAACTTTCTTATTCAAGCCACGATTCTTTAAGGGAGCAGATTGCTAAAGCTCTTTCCGGGAGCAAGAGAATCGCTATGGAATATTCACCATTAAACGCAATCCCTTATCTATCAAAAGTGGATGCCGGTACAATAGAGCTAATCAGAACTTTTGATGTTGAAATTGTAAGTTCCGCCGATTTAATCACACAGTTTACGGCGGTATGGTCTTCGCAACAATATATGGAAAATGTTCCGGTCGCAAAAGCATTAATAGAAATTGTAGATGTCGCCTTTAACTTCATCAAAAATAATATCTTAGCTGGTAGCACTTTAACCGAATATTCGGTGCAACAATTTATTATGAATGAATTTAAAAGAAGAAACTTAGTAACAGATTTTCCACCGATTGTTGGAGTAAACGAGAATAGCGCCAACCCACATTATGCTCCCGATGAAACTACTTTTAAGGAAATTAAGGAAAATGATTTCGTTCTCATTGACCTTTGGGCAAAAACTCCGGAAGAAACTTCTGTCTGGTCTGACATTACCTGGGTTGGATTTGTTGGAAAGGATGTACCGGAGAAGTATCGTAAAATTTGGGGAATAGTAAAAGGAGCACGCGATGCTGCATTCAATCTTGTTGATGAACGTTTTAAAGCAAACCAACCTGTTTGTGGTTACGAAGTTGACAATGCTTCCCGCCAGGTAATTGAAGATGCAGGGTATGGCAAATATTTTATTCATAGAACCGGACATTCAATTACCACTACAGTCCACGGAAGCGGACCACACATGGATAATTTCGAAACAAAAGACGAAAGGCTTTTGCTTCCTTCAACTTCGTTTTCTATTGAACCGGGGATCTATTTAACCGGAGATTTTGGCATTAGAACTGAAATTGATGTTTTTATTCATCCAAACGGAAAGGTTGAACAAACTAGCGGAATAAAACAAGAAGAGATTGTTGCCATTTTAAAATAATTTCAGATTTCGAAAGAAAACATTTGGGAACGAAAAGAGAATATTTTGGGTTTCCCTACATAAAGGATTATATGAAAATCTTAAAAATATTCTCGATCGTTTCTTCATTTTTATTGGCATCATGCGGGGGAACTGCAAATAATATAAAAGAAGGAATGCCGGCGCCGGACTTTACTTTATCAGATGCGTACAATAATTCATTTTCTCTTTCTTCGTTTCAAAACAAATCACCGGTTATTATTTACTTCTATCCAAAAGCATCAACTCCCGGATGTACTAAACAAGCATGTGGAATAAGAGATAATATTTCCAAATTCAGAAATAATGGAATTGAAATTTTTGGTATTAGTGTTGATACAAAAGAAAAGATAAAATCTTTTATTGATTCTTACACCTGTTTTCCGTAATGGGTCAGTTTAGATTTTCGGACAAGTTAAAAAGATGTAATAACTCAATTTGGTCACTATCCTTAGCAAAAAGTAAGGTAGTCTCACGTAAAGACTCTGGTAGACTAAA
>JALNWB010000084.1 GCA_023231105.1 Ignavibacteriaceae bacterium
CCCGCCGCAAGCATTTGAAACAAGCAAAGTTTCAACTCCAAGAAATTTCATTACGCGAACAGGATACGTAATTTGCTGCATCGTGTAGCCTTCATAAAAATGAAATCTGCCCTGCATTGCTACAACATTTTTCCCATTTATTTTTCCGAAAATCAATTTCCCTTTGTGCGATTCAACTGTTGATAACGGGAAATGAGGCAACTCAGCGTAATCAATTTCGTGAGTGATCTGAATTTCTTTTACAAGTCCGCCTAAACCCGTGCCGAGAATAATGCCAACCGGATAATTTTCACCAGTATGTTTTCTAATAACTTCAAGAGTTTCATTAATTTTTTCGGTTAATTTGCTCATAAAATTTTATCCACAATGTCGTCGAGGTTGAATTCAACTTTAGTTTGTCTTTCCGGTTTCTTCGCAGCGGATGGTTCAAAATCGGCTTTATCAATTTTCATTTCTAAAAGATGAGATTGAGTAGTAACTATTGCCTTCAACTTGGCAATAATTAAATCACGTTCTTCGCGCAAACTGATAATAGAATTTCTTATTTCATCAGCATTTTCTTTCGCTTTCTCTACCATTTGTGAAGCTTTTATTTCGGCTTCTTTTAACATTAGCGCAGTCTGTTTTTTTGTTGATTCAACAGCCTTTGCCGAATTTTCATGGGCTTTCAAAAGCGTATCTTGAAGGTTTTTTTCAATTCTTTTAAATTCAGTTAACTGCGTGGCTGCTTCTTCAAGTTGTTTTTTAGTTGAATCGTTTTCCGTTTGCAGTTCTTCAACTTCCGAAGCAATCTTTTCTAAAAAAGTATGAACCTCTTCGGTAGAAAATCCGCGGAGTGATTTACTAAATTCCTGCCGCTTAATGCTTAATGGTGATGTTCTCATATTTTTATTATGTTAAATAATTTCTTGTACCAAAAATTGCTGAGCCTATGCGTAACATTGTTGCTCCTTCTTCAAGGGCAATTTCAAAATCGCTTGTCATTCCCATCGAAAGTTCTTTTAAACCGAAACCGTTTTTATTCAACTTTTCTTTTAAAGTTCGAAGTTGAGAGAAACTTTGCCGGATTTTTTTTTCATCATCGGTAAAAGGCGCCATCGTCATCAATCCGGCAAGAGAAATATTTTTATTCTCTTTACAATAACCTGCGATACCAATAATTTCTTCTTCCGAAGTTAAGCCGTGTTTGGTTGCTTCTTCCGAGGTTTTAATTTCTAAAAGAATATTCTGTACCTTATTATGTTTTTGAGCCGTTTTGGAAATTTCTTTGGTCAACTTTAAAGAATCGACCGAATGAATAAACTCTGCCCGCGGCACCACATATTTTGCTTTATTCGTTTGCAAGTGTCCGATAAAATGCCACGAAACATCTTCCGGCACCAAATCATATTTTTCTACAAGCTCCTGCGACCAATTTTCACCGAAATCTCTTTGTCCGCAGTTTTTCGCTTCCAAAACGAATTCGTACCCATAAGTTTTAGAAACGGCTATTAGTCTAATTTCTGCCGGATTTCTGCCGATTTTCACACATTTTTCGGCAATTTCATCGCGGACTCTATTGAGGTTCTCTTTAATCATAATAAAATCAAGTTTGTAAACCTATTGCTTTTCTTTGCAAAAATCAATAAAAATTACTGAAAATTTTTCCACCGGGTTTTTAGCGGTTTTTCCCTCTAATTCCTTATTTTTCAAATGATTTTTAATTGAAAAGGGATTTATGAAAAAACTGGTCATCATTTCCTTAATTTTTCTTTCAGTACAACTCTTTTCGCAAACGCAATCTCTTGCATATCGAATTCCTTTTTCTGGAAATTCGCAAGTACAATTCGATTCGCTTTCTTCTGAAAAAAGATCAAAGCAATCTCTCTCCCAAACAAGGATATTAAGTCAAGCACTGATTGGAAGTGCTATTGGTATTGGAACAGCATATATCGGTGGTATAATTGCAAGTAGATTTATTAGTGATAAACACGGTTACTCTTTTTTTTCTACCGGAACAATTTACGGTACATTATTAGGCTATACTTTGGGAAACGCCATCGGGATTTACTGGATTGGAAATACAGATGAACTTCATGGCTCGTTTGGATTCACTCTGCTTGGTTCATGTATCGGAATGGCTGCAGGTTTTTATTTGACAACAGGGTTAACGGAAAGTATTGCACCACTTTTAATTTTACCCGGTGTTGTCGGAATAATTGCTTTTTATCTTTCAAGCGAAGATGTTGTCCCGGAAAGTTCTGAGGCATTCATTCAAATTCAAAATGAAAAAATTCAGTTCGGCGCTCCAAGAATATTTCTAACGAGAATTGATGAGACTTCAAACAAGTTGAGATATAATTTTGAACTGCTACGGGTAAATTTTTAATTGATTCAAAAAAAATCAACACGTAAATCGATATTTATTTTATAGATACTCCGAACTACCCATTCATCAAACAAAAAAATTCCTATTTTTGTAAAACAAAATTCCTATATGAACACACACAAATTTGATCACATAATTATCGGCTGTGGGCTGGCAGGTTTGTATTCAGCTATTCATGCTTCAAAACATGGTACAGTTGCGCTGATTACAAAAACCACTCTCGAACTTTCCAACTCCTATTGGGCACAGGGAGGAATTGCCGCTGCTATTTCTAAAGAGGATTCTCCTCAATTTCATTTTGATGATACACTTATCGCCGGGCGGCATCTCTGCAACAAAACCGCCGTTGACATTTTAGTAACCGAAGGAAAAGAAAGAGTCAAAGAACTTATTGAGTTGGGCATGCCGTTCGACAAAGAGAAGGGAGAAATTGCACTTGGACTCGAAGGAGGGCATTCGCGCAGAAGAGTTTTGCATGCCGGAGGTGATTCTACCGGACGGGAGATCGTAAATTTTATTTTGAAATACGTGTTGAACAATGAGCGCATTAAAATTTTTGAAAATAAATTTGTCCACCATTTACTCGTCAAGGATAATGAATGTTTTGGTGTTTCCGCTTATGACTTTGCTGAGAACAAAGAATTTCGCTTTCTCGGCAATACAACAATAATCGCCTCGGGCGGCGGCGCGGCAGTATATTTGAGATCGACAAATCCTCACACCTCGCTGGCAGACGGCGTTGCTCTTGCTTACAATGTAGGTGCAGAAATCGAAAGCATGGAGTTCATGCAATTTCATCCGACTTCATTTTATTCCGAAAGCGGTGAAACATTTTTAATCAGTGAAGCTGTCCGCGGAGAAGGCGCCTATCTCGTTAATCATAACGGAATTAGATTTTTACAAGAACAAAATTTAACCGAACTTGCCCCGCGCGATGTTGTTTCAGAAGCAATTTTTAACGAGATGAAAAATTCAGGCGAACCGAATGTCTTCCTGAAATTTGATCACCTTAATGCTGAAAAAATTAAATCCCGTTTTTCAAATATTTTTAGTGAAACCATGCGCTTTGGAATTGATATGACAAAGCAGCCGCTTCCCGTTGCGCCCGCAGCGCACTTTATGGTTGGCGGAATTAAAACAGGATTGAACGGAGAAACAAACGTCAACCATTTGTATGCTGTCGGAGAGGTTGCTTCATCTGGTGTCCACGGCGCTAACCGGCTCGCAAGTAATTCACTGCTTGAATGTTTGGTCTTTGCAAAAAGAGCCGTTGAAGATTCTTTAAATTGTAAAACGGTGAAAAGTTTTTCAAATAATATTGAAGTTGCAAAACCATTCAAAATTGAAGAAGAGAAACAGAACGATTTTTTAAATGCAAAAAATTTGATCGCTCAATTACTCTGGAACAATGTAGGGATAGTCCGGACAAAAGAAAAACTTGATTTTGCAATTTCTGAATTGGAAAATTTCTCCTACCGGTTCACACTTATTGAGAATGAATATTACTCAAATAGAATTTTAAGTTTGCTCCAATTTTCAAGACTATTAACTTCTGCCGCATTAATACGTGAGGAAAGCCGCGGCAGTCATCGGCGAAAAGATTTTCCCGAGGAAAGTTTGAACTTTCAAAAAACTATAATCCAACAAAAAGATAAACCAATAAAATTTTCAAACATCAACTGACTGAACATGAAGTTAGATAAAAAAGAAATTGAAAGAGTAATTACTACAGCGCTGAAGGAAGATATCGGTGCGGGAGATATTACGACAAATCTGCTTATTGCAAAAAATCAAAAAGCAAAAGCATTTTTCCTTGCGAAGGAAGATGGAATTATTGCCGGATTGAATATCGCAAAAATGGTTTTTCAACAACTCGACCAGACAACAAAGTGGAAATCATTTATAAAAGATGGCGAGCTTGTTACCGCCGGAACACGCATCGCCGAAGTAAAAGGTTCGCTGCGCGCTTTGTTAACGGGCGAAAGAACGGCATTGAATATTTTACAAAGAATGTCCGGTATTGCGACAGCAACTAATAATTTTGTTACCGTTGTAAAAGATACGAACGCAAAAATTCTTGATACACGCAAAACCGTTCCAGGTTTTCGCTTGTTGGATAAGTATGCGGTTAAACTCGGCGGCGGAATAAATCACCGCATCGGACTTTTTGATATGGTTCTGATTAAAGACAACCACATCAAAGCTGCCGGAAGTATTACAAACGCGGTTAATAAAATTAAAAAAGGATTGACAAAAAAAATTAAAATAGAAGTTGAAACAAGAAATCTTGAAGAAGTCCGTGAAGCATTGGACTGCAAAGTTGAAATTATCATGCTTGATAACATGTCTGTTGCAGAGATGAAAGATGCTGTAATGATAATCGGCGGGAAAGCTAAAATTGAAGCTTCCGGTAATATAAATCTTCAATCGCTTCGTAAAATAGCTGAAACGGGAGTAGATTTTATTTCCGTCGGCGCGCTTACGCATTCAGTTAAAGCGCTTGATATCAGCATGAAAATAATGTAGGAATTTGTTTCCGGTGAAAAAATTTTTACAATTCTACATGAAGTTTTGCAACTTGCAAAGGTTGCAGGCTGTTTACATTCACGAAGAACAACTTATAAAACAGAAAGTAATAAAATGAAAAATAAAACAATTGCGCTCGTTGCTCATGATAACCGTAAAAAAGACATGGTGGAATGGGTTGAGTGGAATTTTAAAGATCTGCTTGAACATAAACTTATTTGTACCGGCACTACCGGAACTATGGTTGAAAACGCACTGATAAATAAAATGGAAAAAGATTCAAAACTGAAGTTCGAAATCAGAAAACTTAAATCAGGACCATTGGAGGGCGATCAACAATTGGGCGCCTTAATTGCGGAAGGAAGAATTGATATTATTATTTTCTTTTGGGACCCGATGGAACCGCATCCGCACGATGTTGATGTAAAAGCATTGTTAAGAATATGCGTACTCTATAACATCCCCACAGCCTGTAACAGGGCAACAGCAGATTTTATGGTTTCATCAAAATTTTTTAATGAACAGTATGAACCGATAGTCAAAGATTATTCGGAGTATATAAAAAGAAATATTAATATAAATGAGTGATATGATAAATAAAATATTAAAACTTAAAAAAGAAAAGAACGCGGTTATCCTTGCACATAACTACCAAATTCCTGAAATACAGGACATCGCCGATTTCGTTGGCGACTCCCTTGGACTATCGCAGCAAGCTGTATCAACTAACGCGGAGCTAATCGTTTTTTGCGGCGTTCACTTTATGGCGGAAACGGCATCGATCATTGCGCCAAATAAAAAAGTAATTATCCCCGATTTGGAAGCGGGCTGTTCGCTTGCCGCTTCCATTACAGCAGAACAATTACGTGAATGGAAGAAAGAATATCCGGACGCGGTCGTTGTTTCATACATCAATACAACCGCAGAAATAAAAGCCGAAACCGATTATTGCGTTACTTCATCGAACGCCGTAAAAGTTGTTGAAGCGATTCCGCGTAATAAAAAAATTCTTTTTTTGCCGGATAAATTTTTAGGACAGTACGTTACTTTGGTTACCGGACGCGATATGGAAATTTGGAACGGCGCTTGTCATGTGCATGAAAAGATTGGAGAAGTTAGTTTTAAAGAATCGCAAGATCAACACCCGAATGCGGAATTTTTAGTTCATCCCGAATGCGGATGTTCTTCTTCTTGTATGCTTAAATCCAAACTTTATTTTGACTGTAAGAGCATTCACATTTATTCCACCGAAGGAATGATCAACTACGTAAAAAGTTCAGACAAAGACGAATTTGTAATTGCAACTGAAGTTGGAATTTTGCACCGACTGAAAAAAATTAAGCCGTCGGCAGCGTTCTATCCTCTAAGTGAAAAATCGGTTTGCGAATACATGAAGATGATAACGGTTGAAAAACTTTACGATGCGCTTCTGAATGAAAAGTTTGAAGTAAAAGTCTCCGAAGAACTTGCTGCAAAAGCAAGGTTGTCGATTGAAAGAATGCTCGCAATCGTTTAAAATGGAGAGAGCCGTAGTTCAAAATAAAATATTTTAATTGATTTTTGTAAACAATGAACAAAGCATCTCGATGATTTTTTGTAATTTTCTATCAACAAAATTTAGGAATATTGTATGGCAGAAATAGAATTATTAAATCAGATTAGAGAAAAAGCTTCAAGAAGAAGAAAAACAATTGTGTTGCCGGAATCGCACGACGAGCGCGTGCTTAAAGCCGCGGAAGCACTCACCAAAGAAAACATCGCCTCCATAATTACACTCGGAAATGAAAATAAAATCCGCGAAGATGCAGCAAAACTTGGCGTAAATCTTACAGGAATTAGAATCATCAATCCCGAAACTTCTGATAAACTAAGCGACTTCTCAAACATTTTCTACAATGCCCGTAAACATAAAGGTGTAACAATTGAACAAGCTCGCGAAACAATCAAGCGCGATCTTTTTTTCGGCGGAATGATGGTGCGCGAAGGAATGGTTGACGGAAGCGTTTCCGGCTCATTTGCTACAACCGGAGATGTAACCAGAGCTTCAATTTTTTGCGTTGGACTCGGCGCAGGTATTTCAATTCTTTCAAGCTTCTTCTTGATGGTCTTCCCGGAAAAAGTTTACAGCTTTGCGGACTGCGCAGTTAATCCAAATCCAACTGCTGAACAACTTGCAGACATCGCAATTTCAACAGCGGACAATCATAAAAAACTTACAGGCGAAGAACCTTACATTGCAATGCTTTCTTTTTCAACTAAAGGAAGCGCTAAGCATGAATTAGTTGATAAAGTACGTGCGGCAACAAATTTTGTACAACAAAAAAGACCAGATTTATTTGTTGACGGCGAACTCCAATTTGATGCTGCAATTGTTGATGGTGTTGGAAGAAAGAAAGCTCCGGGAAGTAAAGTTGCCGGCAGAGCAAATGTTCTCGTCTTTCCGGATTTGAATTCCGGAAATATCGGTTACAAAATTGCGCAGCGTCTTGGCGGCGCAGAAGCTGTTGGACCAATTAATCAAGGTTTGAAAAAACCGTTTTTTGATTTAAGCCGCGGCTGCAGCGTTGATGATATTGTTAACACCGCAGCAATAGCTTGTTTGATGGCGTAGCAAAGCAATTTTTAGAAAAAAGAGAAACAATTTACAGTCACACTGAGCGAAGTCGAAGTGTGACTTTTTCATTTCTTTAAATGATTACCGTTGAATTTCGTTTGGATAAACTTTCCCCAAAAACCAATCAACTTTATATTCTTTCAAAGCGAGAATAAAAAACGGAACGGAAAGGATGTAATATGAGATATCAAATCTGCTGTTTAAAAACGCTTCGCCCATTCCAACATCACAAATCGCCACGATAAAAGAAATTGAGACGAGAAGGAAAGTTAAAACTCCGGAAGCAAAAAGTAGTTCTTGAAAATCCGCAATCATCCAGCCAATGTATAAAACGAAAAACGGAAGAGTGAAGTAAATCCATTTCGGCAAATAAATTGTTTGAACCGCAAAAGGACCTTTAGATAAAAAGATTTCTGCATTCCATAAATAAAAAGGAAGTAAGGAAAGAAGAAAAACGGAAAGAGAAATTGCCAGGAAGATTATTCCGTTTTTAAAATTATTTCTGAAGAAGAAAAGAAGAAACATTGCTAGCCAAAGAAAAGCGATTAATCTTGTAGAAAGAAAAAAACCGAACAGTAACGCTAAAGCTATAAATGAAATATTTTTTTCATTCTCATTTAATTTCTGCTCTGCAAGAAAGAAAAGTGAAATTACCAAAACCGTATTTGCAAGAAGCTCGCTTCTTACGGCAAGTTCGTAAAAAGTTGTAGGCAGAAAAAGAAGCAACAATATTTTCATCCAATATTCTTTTTTTGTTTTTACAGATTTCAAAAGCAACATCAGAAAAAGGAATAAGCCGAAAACTTCTAAATAACCGGCGTCGCCAAGTAAGTAAAACGGTGAGGCGAGAAAAAAAAGAAATGGGAAACCGGAAGGATTTGCCTTCGTTCCGTATGGAAAAATTCCTTGCTGAAAATTTGAAAGCCATTCCAACATCGCCGGAAATCTTCCAACACGCGTTGATTGAGGAATAAAAACCAACAACAAGGCTGTAACTGCAATTGCACCGATAATAGAAAGTAAATATCCTTTTGAAAAATCATTTTTTTGTGATTTAACTTTTTTGTCAACAAAATATAAAAGTAAACCACCAACAGCTAGATAAAGAAATGGAGAAAGAATAAATACACTTCCGTATCTCAAAGAATATTTAAAAACAAACAGCGCTCCAATAAATAAAAGGAACGCTGCTGAAAAATTATTTATAAAATGTTTCTTTGTGAACAAAACAGTAACCGCTTTCTATTTTTCACTTTCTACTTTTTCCGGTTTCGGCGGACGCTGATACATTTCACACATTTTTTTGTACTTGCCGGCTAAATTATACGGAACTTGTTCCCATGTAAAACGCCATGACCAATTTCCACCTAGTGTTCCGGGAAAATTCATGCGCGCTTCGTTGCCAAAGTTTAACATGTCCTGCAACGGAATAACCACAATTTTCGCAACGGAAGCGTAAGCTGTTTTTATCAATTGATTTGTAATATCGTCCCCGTAATAACCAAGATATTTTTGTGTGAACTCATAAATATCGTTCTTATGTTTTTCTTCTTTTGCTTTTTCAAAATAACCGCGGGTCGTATCGTTATCATGCGAACCGGTATGCACTACACAATTAGGAATAAAATTATGCGGCAAAAATTTAGTCTCCATTTTGGTGCCGAAAGCAAATTGGAGGATTTTTATTCCGGGGAAATTAAATTTGTCGCGCAGTGCGTTTACTTCTTTTGTAATAACGCCAAGGTCTTCGGCAATAATCGGAACATCGCCTAAATGCTTTCTTACTGCTGTAAAAAATTTATCACCGGGAGCTTTCACCCATTTACCGGTTTCGGCGGTTGGAGCGTCGCCGGGAATTTCCCAATACGCTTCAAAGCCGCGGAAATGGTCGATGCGAACGATGTCGATAAGTTCGAGTAATGCAGAAATTCTTTTCCGCCACCAAAGGAAATCATCTTTTTCCATTTCATCCCAGCGGTAAAGAGGATTGCCCCAAAGTTGTCCGGTTGGACTGAAATAATCCGGCGGAACACCGGCGCATGTTAAAAGTTTTCCATTTTCGTCAACGGTAAAAAGACTTTTATTCGCCCAAAGATCAGCGCTGTCGTAAGCAATAAAAATCGGAAGATCGCCAATAATTTTTATTCCTTTGTGGTTCGCATATTTTTTTACTTTGTGCCACTGTTTGAAAAAATTAAATTGAAGAAATTTTTGGTATTGAATTTCGTCGGCAACTTTTTCTTTCCATTTTTCAATTGCACCTTTTTTTCTGAGGGCAATTTCTTTGTTCCATGTCGTCCAGAGATTTCCACCATGATAATTTTTTACAGCCATAAACAAAGAATAATCATCAAGCCAGTCATTATGTTTTTCACAAAAAGCGGAAAATGATTTTTCAACTGCCGGATTTTTCTCTTTAACAAAATTTTCAAAAGCTTTTCTTAAAAGAGAATTTTTATAGTCAATCACACCGCCAAAATCAATGTTGATCGGATCAAATTTTGGAATTTTTGTTAAATCTTCTTTTTTCAAGTAACCTTCTTCGGCAAGAATTTCGGGACTGATCAAGAGCGGACTTCCTGCAAAGGCTGAAAAACATTGATATGGTGAATCACCATAACCTGTTGGTCCGAGCGGGAAAACCTGCCAGAGCGTTTGCCCGGATGCTTCAAGAAAATTTATAAAGTTGAAAGCTTGTTCACCTAAATCACCAATTCCAAATTTCCCCGGAAGTGATGTGGGGTGAAGAAGAATTCCTGCTGATCGTTCAATATTCATTTAATTTCCTGCAATTTTTTATACACCATTATCAAAAATAAAATCTAACACCAACTCCTCCATCGAGATCCAACGTTGTTTCCGGAATAAGTTTAAAGACCGGTGCAACTTCAATAAACATTTCTATCGGTGTGTGTAAAGGAAACCATGCAATCCCAACAACACCACGAGCGCCAAAAGAATCTTTTCCATCGGTAACGGTTTTAATTCTCACTCCAACACCATAATGAAGCAGTAAGTGCTCGGTGGAATTGAAAGCATCGAATTCGTGCCATAAATAATCAGCATGAAAATTAAAGTTAGAATTGTTTCCTGAAAAAGAATATCCGAGTCCGAAATCCAACGCTTTTGAATCTTCAAACCAATATTTTGCGCTGATACCGGTCGGACTTCCGACGATGATTCCCAAACCAAATTCTTTATGCTGCCCATACATTGAACCGCAAACAAAAATCATTATTCCGATAAAAAGAAGTCTAATTGTTTTCACACGTGTTAACATCCGAATTAATTAATGTTATTCCGAAAATTTCTTAAAGATTACGGAAGTATTATGCCCGCCAAACCCGAAAGCGTTACTCATCGCAATGTTCACAGTTCGTTTTTGTGGTTTGTTAAAAGTATAATTTAAATCGCACTGCGGATCAGGAGTTTCAAAATTAATTGTCGGCGGAATAATATCGTTTACCGTTGCAAGAATTGAAGCAATCGCCTCAACAGCGCCTGCTGCGCCAAGTAAATGTCCCGTCATGCTTTTTGTAGAAGAAATATTTAGTTTGTAAGCATGTTCGCCAAAGATAACTTTAATGGCATTTGTTTCGGCAATATCCCCAAGTCCCGTTGATGTTCCGTGTACATTAATATAATCGATTTGTTCCGGGTTGATTTCCGCGTTCTTCATTGCACGAGCCATGGCGAGTTTTGCTCCCTTTCCTTCCGGCTCCGGAGCGGTAATATGATATGCATCAGCCGATAAACCGACACCAATTAATTCAGCATAAATTCTTGCACCGCGTGCTTTTGCCGATTCTAAATCTTCCAGGTAAAGCATTCCGGCTCCTTCACCCATAACAAATCCGTCACGATTTTTATCAAACGGACGGCTGGCAGTTTCCGGAGAATCGTTTCTTGTTGACAGCGCTTTAGACGCATTAAATCCGCCGATACCGATTTCGCAAACACTTGCTTCTCCGCCACCGCATAACATTGCAGTTGCCATTCCGTTCCGGATCATTAAATAAGAATCGATGATACAGTTATTGGCAGTAGCGCAAGCTGAAACCGCACAATAATTTGGACATCGAAATCCATATTGAATTGAAACCTGACCTGCAGCAATATCGGGAATCATCATCGGAATGAAGAATGGGGAAATTCTGTCCGGTCCTTGCGTATGATTAATTACTGCTTGATTATAAAAAGTTTGAATCCCCCCGATCCCGCTTCCAAAAATCACACCAATATTATTTTTTTCATCTTCGGAAAGATTTTCCGGATTGATGGCAGCGTCCTGTAAAACGTCTTTCGCAACCGCTAACGCGTATTGACTAAATTTATCTAATCGATGAGCTGTTTTTTTATTCATATAATTTGTTGCCTGGAACCCTTTTAATTCACAAGCAAATTTTGTATCAAGGCGGGAAGTATCAAAAGAGGTGATAACCGCACTTCCGCTTTTTCCTTCCATCATACTATTCCAAAAATCATTAATGTTTAAACCAATAGGGGTTAAAGCCGCCATTCCGGTTACAACCACTCTTTTATTTTTCAGCATTTACACTTTCCTCTTATAATGATAATTAAATCCAAATAAAGATATTTTATTTTAAATATTGGTGCAAATTTAACAAAAAAATTCTTTTTCTTGATGAATTTTATCTTTGCCGGTTTCTCTTTATTTTGAAAGGTAAAAATTCCCAATTAATCTATATTGAAAAACACAATAAATCCCGCACAAAAGAAAATCTGGCTGTACACAGGAGTAATTTCCGCGTTATGTATATCCTTATTTTTCAACGTGTTTCTTGCATATTATCTCCTGATCCATCTAACGAATTTGACTTTTTCTCTAAATTTTTTCCCGCCTGGGATTTCGCTACTTTCAGTACATGTGCAAAGTTCCTTTTCTTTATTCCTTTATATGCTTTATGATTTCATTCTCATTCTGGTTGAGATTGAACTCTTTTTGCTCATCTCCAGAAAGATAAATCCGCCTTTGAAATTTGGATTTTTGTCGATGCTGCTTTCACTAATAGGAATTTTACTCATCAAGTTTGTCTATAAATCGGTAATACTTGTTTTTATAAAAGGAACCGGGGAAACAAATATTTCACTTTTGCATTTGTTCTATTCAAGGCAGCAAATATTGGTGTTCCTGTTTTTTGCATTCTTAGTTACCTTCGGTTATCTCACATATGTTATTAATAGAATAAAAAATTTGCTTGAAACTTTTCCAAAGGAAGAAGAAAATGTCATTACTAAAAAATAAAATCGTGTTTATTTCAGGAGCTTCATCAGGCATCGGAATGGCTTGCGCCCGCTCTTTTGCACACGAAGGAGCGACTCTCATTCTCGCCGGAAGAAGAAAAGAGAAATTGGAACAATTAGCTTCGGAATTAAAAGAAAAATTTAATTCCGAAACCAAAATTCTTACCTTCGATGTTCAAAATAATCATGAGGTAAAAGAAGCTTTCAATTCGCTTCCGGAGGATTGGAAAAACGTTGATATTCTAATAAACAGCGCCGGGCTTGCACAAGGAATGCACAAATTGCAAGAAGGAAATACTGATGATTGGGATGTTATGATCAATACGAATATTAAAGGATTGTTGTATCTCACCCGCGAGGTTCTTCCTTATATGGTAAAACGCGAAAGCGGACATATCATCAACCTTGGCTCAACCGCCGGACACGATGTTTATCCTTCGGGAAATGTTTACTGTGCAACAAAATTTGCGGTAAACGCAATCAGTCAATCGTTAAGGATTGATGTGCTTGATAAATCAATTAAAGTTTCTTCCGTTGATCCCGGAATGGTAGAAACGGAGTTTAGCATTGTCCGCTTTTCCGGCGATGTTGAACGGGCAAAAAATGTTTATAGGGGTGTTGACCCTTTAACAGCGGAGGATGTTGCCGACGCAATTTTATATTGCGCAACGCGTCCCAAGCACGTAAACATCAACGAAATTATTTTAACGCCGGTTGCTCAAGCACAATCAAATTTTGTTGTAAGAAAAACAACATAGATAGTTGGCAAAAATCCGCAGTGATATTGCAAAGTGGCAAGAATGTTTGCCGAACGGTATAGTATTCTTGGTTAAATTCTTGTTTTGGGGGACACGATTTACGAACAAGGATAAACGAATAGCGATTTTTGATTTTTTTTAACTTCTAAAATCAAAAATCGTTAATCCTTGTTCTGAGATCAGAAAAGTTTTGGTTGGCGGCTCCGCCGCGCTAAGGCTGAATGAAAATGAATGGATGCATGAAACTAATTTCAACTTATTGAACATTAAATGTTTTCATTCAATCATGCATCCAATCATCCACTCAATAGTTACAAATTATTTGCCGCTTGCTTGTTCAGGTTATGCAAATAACGTTACGTCTCCCGCACCAATTCTTATAACCTCAGGCGCTCCATTACTCAAGTCAACCACGCTTGAAGGTTCATTCGATAGATTTCCAACTGAAAGCATCAAATCAACTAAAGGATTAAAAATTGCTTTAATTTCATTAACATCACTTAACACTTCACCTTTACGGTTTGTTACACTTGTGCTGATGATAGGATTACCGACTGCGCGGGCAATTGCAAGGCTAACTTCATTATTCGGAACACGTATTCCAACTGTTTTCCTTTTGCTCCAAAGTTTTTTAGGAACATCTTTAGCCGCCGGAAGAACGAAAGTGTAAGCGCCGGGGAGAAGATGTTTCATCGTCCGGTAAGCATAATCTGAAACTTTAGCATATTTAGCGATATCTTTTAAATCTGCACAAACAAAACTGAACAACTTAGTAATGGCATCATTTTTAATTTGAAATAACCTTTCGAGAGCCTCTTTATTGAAAATATCACAACCTAACCCGTAAACGGTATCGGTTGGATAAATGATTATGCCTCCGTTTTTAATCACTTCTGCGGCTTTATGAATGAGGCGTTGTTGGGGAGTAACAGGATGTAACTCTAAAAATTCCATACGAACTCCTTTAAATTTAATGATATGAATTGAACTATTTTGGGGATTATTGACATCGAAATCTAAAAAGTGAATAACGTCAACAGATAAATTAAAATCTTCTGAATTATTGTCAAGTCTTTTTAAAAGATATTTTCTTTAAAAAACATATTTGATTCTGAATAAAACGAAAACGATCGAATTTATTTTAAAAAATTCAACATCATTATGGAATAATTAAATTTACTCCCTTGCGTTTTGATTTGCTGCTTTTTTTATATCCACGCATTCCAATATTTTTCTATCATATCCCTTTAACACAACATTGATCATCGCAAAGCCAATTTCTTCAAGAGTAACAACATACTTCAGGAATAAAAATTCCCAAACCGGGTAGAAGGGCGCGAACACTTTGTAAATCTTGTATGTGTTCTTTAAACCTTTCGTCGGTTGTATGTATCCCGGTCTGAACATGTAAGCAGATTTGAATGGAAGTTTCAATAAATCGTTTTCGGTTTTCCCTTTTACCCGCGCCCACATAACACGCCTTCTTTCAGTGCTGTCTGTGCCTGAACCGGAAACATAACAAAAAGTCATTCCGGGATTTTGTTTCGCCAAAACGCCGGCAAACTGAATTGTTAAATCATAAGTGATCCGTTTATACTCGTCTTCTTTTTTACCAACCGATGAAACTCCCGCACAAAAGAAACAAGCATTATAACCGGCAAACTGATCTTCTATTTGCGAAAGATCGAAAAAATCTTTGTGGATAATTTCTTTCAACTTGTTGTGTTGAGAACCGCACGGTTTTCTATTAATAACAAGAACAGATTCAACATCGGGATGTTTGAGGCATTCGTGCAGAACGCCTTCACCGACCATTCCGGTAGCGCCGGTTATAATTGCTTTTACTTTCATATCTCACTCATATTTTTAGTACTACAGATTAAATTTTATTCCGGTTAACTGCTCGGAAACTTCCCACAATTTTGCGGCAATTTTCTTATCGTGCGATAATCTATTCGACTCAACTTTTGTCGGGTAACCACGCCATTCCTGCCATCCGTCCGGACCAAAATAATCACCGGTGTGTGCGGTTCCATCTGTAGCGGCTCTTAACGTAGGTAACGCCCCTTGCCAAATTTTCATTGCCAAAAATCCGTTCATGAATAAAAATAATTTGCTATGCCGTTGAAGATCAGTTGCCGTCAATCCCGGATGAGCTGCTGTAACTTTCACATTGGATTTGCTGTTCACAAGTCTTCTTTGCAATTCATAAGTAAAATAAAGATTTGATATTTTACTATTGCCGTACGCACGCCATGCTTTGTATTTTCTTTTTTCCCAATTCAAATCGGCGAAGTTAAGATTACCATATTTATGCGCAGCGCTGGAAACATTAACTATTCGCGAATCTTTTGTGTTTTTTAATAGATCAATTAATAATCCTGTTAATGCGAAATGACCGAGATGGTTTGTCCCGAATTGTAACTCAAATCCATCTTCGGTTTTTCCATACGGCGGAACCATTACACCGGCGTTATTGATTAACAAATCCAATTTATCATATTGTATTTTGAAAGCGTTGACGAAGGAGCGGATGGATTTCAAATTTGCCAAATCCAACTCCATAACTTGCACGTCGGAATTTTCATACTGCGCCCTGATTTTATTAAGAGCATTCTTCCCTTTTTCCAAATTTCTTACTGCAATTATTACAGTTGCGTTTTTACTTGCAAGTACACGGGCGGCTTCAAAACCAATTCCGCTGCTTGAGCCTGTTACAATTACGACTTTACCTTTTTGATCCGGAATGTTTTCCGTATCCCATTTTTGTTGTGACATGTTAGTTCCTGTTTTATTTGATTTAAAATTTTTTTCTGTTGTTGTTATTTATTTGTCATTATTTCTTTCCACCATTTTCCGGTTGGAATATTTGAGTCATTCACTGTTGTTTCACCGACAATTGGAGTCGCGGTTTTTACTCCTGCTAATTCAGCCGCTTTGCTCAAACGTTCCATCGGTTCGTACCACGAATGAAGTGAAAGATTAAATGTTCCCCAATGAATCGGGTGAAGAATTTTTCCTTTCAGATCAAGGTGCGCTTGCACTGTCTCTTCGGGATACATGTGAATGTGGTGCCATTTTTCATTGTACGCGCCGCATTCGATGAACGTCATATCAAAAGGTCCGTATTTTTCG
>JALNWB010000085.1 GCA_023231105.1 Ignavibacteriaceae bacterium
CGGCAAAGGGAAAATTGTTCTCGGAAGCGACGGAAGAATTACCGGCGAAATGGTTCGCAATATTGTGATAGGAACATTACTCGCAAAGGGAAACGATGTAATTGATATTGGCATTTGTCCAACACCAACAGTATTATTTAACGTTAAGAGCCAAAAAGCAGTTGGTGGAATTCAAATCTCCGCAAGCCATAATCCGAATGAATGGAACGCGCTCAAACTGCTCAACCGCAAGGGAGAGTTTATGAGTCCCGAAGAAAATAAAACAATGTTGAACTTGTTGAATGAAGCCGACAAAAACTTTGTACCCTGGAATAAACTTGGCAAACTAACGAACTACGCAAAAGGACTTGAAGATCATATTGAAGCGGTGTTAAAGTTGGAACACATTAACGTTCCAAAAATCCGCAAGAGAAAATTCAAAGTTTTGTTGGATTGTGTAAACGGAGCCGGCGCTTACTCAATGCCGAAACTGTTGGCAAAACTTGGTTGCGAAGTAATCGAAATGAATTGTGAAAAGACAGGAATCTTTCCCCGCTTGCCGGAACCGATTCCCGAAAATCTTACCGCGACCATGAGCGCTTTAAAAAAACATAAAGCCGATATTGGAATTGTCGTTGATCCTGATGTTGACCGTTTAGTTTTAATTACAAACGATGGCAAACCATTCGGTGAAGAAAACACAATTACGCAAGCTGTTAAATTTTATCTTTCTAAAAAGAAAGGGAATGTTGTAGTAAATCTTTCCACAACGCGTGCGGTTGATGATGCCGCTGCACAATTCGGCTGCAAAGTTTTTCGCTCCCCAGTTGGCGAAGCAAACGTTGTGCAGAAGATGAAAGAAGTAAAAGCGGTCATCGGCGGCGAAGGAAGCGGCGGAGTAATTTTACCCAAAGCGGTTTTCGGAAGAGACGCATTAACAGGTACGGTTATCATGCTTCAGCATTTGTTGGAATTCGGCGGCACAATGTCTGAATTGAAAAAAGCGTTGCCGCAATATTTTATTGCTAAAAAGAAAATTGGTTTAAAAGGAATTAATCCCGATACTGTTCTAAAAAAACTTACTGTAATGTTCAAGAATGAAAAGTTTAATTCCGAAGACGGATTAAGAATAGATTTTGCAGATCACTGGGTACATTTCCGTAAATCAAACACCGAACCGATAATCAGGATTATTACTGAAGCTGACACGAAAGAAAAAACTGAAGTGTTGTCGGAGAAATATTTCAGCTTGATTGAGAAACTATAGACTTTACAACAACTTACTTCTCTTCTGAAGATAAGTGAATAGTGCTTTATCAAAACTATTTGAAGTTTCAATAAGATTATATTCTACACCGTTGCGCAAGCATTCATTTTTTAAATTTTTCAAGAATGATTCCATCGCATCCCGGTAAGATTTTTGAATTTGATAAGGTTGCGTGGTTATTTCCTCTCCCGTTTCCATGTCTTTGAATATTGCATCTTTCTGAAATGAAAAATTCCGTTCCGCTGGATCCAAAAGCTGAAAAACAATTACTTCATTTTTATAGAACCGGAATTTTTTTATTGCACTAATTACACGCAAAGGATCATCAAAAAAATCCGAGATAATAATAACTAATCCCCTCTTTGTAATTTTATCCGAGATTTGATTCAAGCAGAACGAAGTATTCGTATTGGAATCGGGAACAATTTTGATGAGAACGGAGATTATTTCTTTCAAATAGATCCGTGAAGAATTCGGAGGAAGGTATTTTTTTATTTGCTCTGCATAGACAGATAAACTTACCGCATCTTTTTGTTTCAGCATTAAGTAACTTAAACTTGCCGCCAGTTGAGAAGCATAGTCAAGTTTAGAAATTCTCCCCGCGCTTGCGAAGGTCATTGATTTACTTACATCAAGAAGAATGTACGATTTCAGGTTCGTCTCTTCTTCATATTGTTTTACAAAAAATTTATCACTCTTTCCGTAAACTTTCCAATCAATATCTTTTGGCGAATCTCCCTGCATATACGGGCGATGCTGGCTAAACTCAATACTAAAACCGTGATAAGGACTTTTGTGTAACCCAAGCAAAAATCCTTCAACAATAAATCTTGCACGTAATTCTAAACTGGAAATTTTAGAAATTACCGAAGGATCGAGAAACCGTTTATACTCAGATTGTTCTGTCGTTTGCATATTTATTTTTTTATAGTAAACTGTGTTTGGTGTTTTGCAACTATTTCTTCGGGAGAAAGTCCCATATTATCCAACTCAACTTTTGCATCATCGGCTAATTCACTGTTAGGATATGTTTGTAAAAATTTCTTATACGTTACAGTTGCTTCGTTATACTTACCCAAAATATTTGCTTGAATAAATCCGGACATAAATAATGCCGAAGGAGCGGATTCAAATTTGGGATAATTCACAAATACTTTTTGATAATACTCAACAGCTTTTTCTTGTGATGCAGTCTCGTTCAAACCAGTAACAACCCCGGCTTGGTAGAGCTTAGCAACTTCATAATAAGCTTTGGCGGCAAAATCACCGGTAGGAAATTCTTTCGCCACTTTTTCTAAAGCGGAAATTGCTTCAGTATATTTTTTTTCTTGAACTAAACGGTTTGCTTCTTCAAATTGATCTTTTTCGCTTTTACTACAGCCTGCTAAAAAAAGTACTATTAATGAGAAGAAGACAAAATATGATTTCATATTACCTCAAATTTTTATATTTTACATTTGTAAGCTATTAAATAAAAAAAATCCTTACAACGAAATTAAAAATATCTTGCTTTTATGTTGAAACTAATAAGAGGTCTGTGATAGTTCGCACTATCTTTATATTATTGGTAAACGGATTAGCCTGGAAACACAACAAAGCAACTTTGGGAATTGTAGATTTGGTTGAAATTTCTAATTAATTTCACAAAAAAATATTTTATTATAGATTAGAAAAACTTAGATTAAGCAAACGAGATTTTATCTTTTTTGCGAAGAGACAATTTATTAAACAACCATAAGAGGTTTAAAATGAAAATTTGTAGAACTTTCTTGTTTTTACTCTTTGCAGTTTTATTAACCAGTTCAATATCTGCTCAGACAATTACTTCTTTTGATCTAACGATCTTCAAACCATTACCGGAAGTTGATCTTGTTGCTTTTTATGAGTCGAATAGTTTATCCGGTGCGCCAAGAGTTTTCCAGATTTCAATTCTGCCTGCCGGAATTGATGTTGTTCTCGAAGGGGAAATATCATGGACTAACATTGGAGAAACAAGTTCTAAAAGACTTTCAAACTTCGAAACCATGCCTTTCAAATCCACGACCTTTAATAATACCGATTTGGGAACGCAGATCAGAATAAATGAAGCTCGTACAAATAATGATAATAATGGGATTAGGGACCTGGTACAAAAATATGGGAAACCCATAGGCAGGTTTGATATTAACCTCACCCTGAAAAATTCTCAAGGCGTGACACTCAAACAAGTATCTGATTATGTCGAATTCATCAATCCAACTCAATCATTTTCTATAGAAATACCTCAATCCGGTGAAGAGTTTCAACTAGGGAATATACTTGTTCAATGGAGTAACGTTCCAGGCGCTGACCATTATGAAGTTAAGATTAATGAACTAAAGAGCCACAGGAAATCATTTGAAGAAGCTCTGAATTCAGGAAATCCTTATTATAATAATATTGGGATACAGAATTCAATTACGTCGATCCGGTTGAGTGAACAAGACTTTAACCGTCCGATTGAAACAGGGAAAGAATATGTTGTACAAGTTGTCGCGGTGATTAAATTGGCAACCGGGGACAGAAAATTATCAAGCGAAATCATTAACTTTCGCACTGCCGGTTTTTACGATGCTAATAAAATTGCAATTAAAAATGAATTAATGACTTTAACGTCTTTACCCGGTTTCTCAACTTTTGCGAGTATCTTTTCAGATCAAAATTTGGTAATTGACCAGTTAGTTGATGAAAACGGGAACCCGATTTCCCAGGATGAATTAAGAACCCTGCTTAATTATTTTATCATCAATCCGGATGTAGTTATACAGACTCAATTCATTTATAATAATAATCAGTAACAGTAGAGGAATTGAAAAATGAAAAAAATAAATTTTTCGTTAGTTGTTCTAATTTTAGTTGCCTTTACTGCAACTAATTTTGCGGGAAAGAATCCACCCCCAGAATCTCCCATTGCTATTGTTATGAAAATAGTAAAAGATGTTAATTTCAAAAAAGTTGATGGGGATTGGACTACAACAAAAATTGGTCAAGCGCTTTCTACCGGCGACGAAATTAAAACCGGAGCAAAATCACTTGCTCTTGTTAAATTTACCGATAATTCTATTTTGAGAGTTCGGGAGAATTGCTCAATTAAAATTTATGCCGATAAGAATGACAAGAAGATCTCTAAAAACACCTACATTGAAAAAGGTGGCGTCAACTTTGAAGTTACCAAACAACAGCAAAATGAAGAATTTCAGTTTACAACGCCTACCATGGTCGCTTCAATACGGGGAACCAAAGGGTTCTTTCAAGTTGGCGATAATGGAACTGTCTTAGTGCTTGAAGAAGGTTCTATAGATTATAAATCCCTCATTGGAGAACAAATGAAAGGAAATGTAACAGCCGGAAATTCTGTTGTCTTTACTAACGATGGACAGGTAACCGTAGCAACTATTTCGCCGGAGCAGCAGCGGCAATTGGAAGATTCCAAGAAAACGAATACAAAGAAGATAATTATCAAGACTAATCAAGGTGACCTGATTATAGAATATCTCGAAGAATAATTTTTTAACTCAGCCTTTCTTAAAAGAAAGGCTGAGTTTTTTTAATTTATCTAAACTTAATTACTAAAAAATTGGAGATTACTCCATGGTTAAAAAAGCTACTTTTCTTTTCGTTGTTTTTCTTCTTGGGCTTGCACCATATACGTTTGCTCAAATCAGCAATGTAGTTTCAGAAATGAAAATTGGGAATGCTAAGGAGAATGAACCACTCACGATAGAAGCAAGATTTCAGCAGGCTTCTTCAGTTACAAAAGCCGTTATCGGTTATCGTTCTTTTGGACAAAATGAGTTTACACAGTCAGAAATGAATCTTCAGGGATCATCTGCATTTTTTACTATTTCCGCGGGAGAAGTTATTCCCCCATACATTGAATATTTTATGCATTTTACTTTAGTATCAGGAGCTGAAGAAACCTATCCCTTGGAATTTATCACCAACAACACCCCTATTCAAATTTCTGTACAAGGAGTATCCGATAAAGATAAAGAAGTTCTGATAATGAGCCCTGAGAAGAATGAAAAAATTCTTTCAGAGGAATTTTTTATTTCAATTTCTCTTCTGCGCGCATCGGATAATGTTAATAAAAATGCTACAAAAATTTATTTAGATAACAAAGACATCACTAACTTAGCCCTTTTCGCTGAAGATGTTATTATTATCTCGCCAGAAAATTTTCAAATTCAATTAAAAGACGGTCTTCATCTTTTAAATATAGAACTTTATGATACAACCAATACACTTTATCATTCAGTGAGTTCACAGTTCATCATCGTTAATCCAAGTTATGCTTTACTTGGTCAATCGGCAATTAAATATTCCGGTGATATAAGAGCAGAGTCGCGCAACGAAAATATTCAAACGGTCGGAACCTGGTATAACAATGTAAATCTAAATTTGCAGGCAGATTATAAAAGTGTAAATATGATTGGTAATATTTACGCAACTTCTGAAGAGAAAAAATATCTTCAACCAAATAACCGGTACATGATAAGCTTATCGACTGATTATGGAGCGCTTACTTTTGGAGATCATTATCCTAAATATCCTTCGCTTGTGCTAAACGGAAAACGCGTGCGCGGTTTTAGCGGAGAAATTAATCTTGGGTTCTTCAATATTCAAACAAGTTTAGGCGAAATTTCAAGAAGTGTTGAAGGCACAGTTTTGAAATATTATGACATTGATACTATTGGAGCCAATATTTTTGAAGTTGATCCACTTAAAAATAGCGGACATAAAAATGCCAAATTGGAACTCGGGACTTTTAAAAGAAGTTTATTAGCCATTCGTCCTTCATTTGGAAGAGGAGAAAATTTTCAGTTCGGACTATCTTTCCTCCATGCAAAGGATGAAACCGGTTCAATAGAATATGGTGTTGCTCCTAAAGAAAATTTAGTTGTTGGTGCTGATTTAATGTTCGGCTTTGATAATCAAAACATTTTGTTTACTTCTCAGGCAGCTTTTAGTGCATTGAATAAAGACATTTCCCAGGGTTCTCTTACAGATACTCAAATAGATTCGGTTTTCGGACCTGATGGTTTAAATATTGATCCGGCTTCTATTAAAAAAGCACGCGATGCATTAAATGGAATTTTTACTGTAAATCAAAATGTTACTCCATTAAATCCCAAGGAGTTGCCAACTTTAGCTACTGAAACAGCACTCTCGCTTAACTATTTTAACAATTATTTAAAAGGCTCTTATATCTATCGTGGTGAACAGTATTTATCGTATGGTCAATCTTTTGTTAGAACGGACGTTGCAGGAATTAACATACTTGACCGCTTAAGGCTTTTCGAAAACAAATTTTTCGTTTCTGTGGGATTCGAGAATTTACATGACAATTTACAAAAAACCAAGCTAGCCTCTACAACATATCAAACTTTGAATAGTTCGGTTTCTTATTATCCGAGAACAAACCTCCCAAGTATTATTTTGGGATATACCCGCATGGAAAATACCAACGGATTAAGCGCTGATAGCATGACTTATTCCCCTGACCATGTATCTGGACTAAGACCTCAAACTTATCTTTCCGCCATAAAAGATAATACGAATAGAATCTCAGCACAATTATCTTATAATTTTGATTGGAAATATCGTCATTCGGTTTCATTCGGTTTTGTTAATTCTAAACGCGATGATCAGTCCCATGCAAATTATGATATAGATAATTCTTCAGTTACTGTATCAAGCGGAACTCGTTGGCTAGATAACTTTAGTTCAAGTTTCAATGTAAGTATCAATAATTCAAAGGTTGATACTACAACCTTTAGCTATGTCTCCCTTTCGCTTGGAGCAAACTATTCAATGATGCAAGATAAATTACTTCTTAGAGGCTCAATAAATCCGAGTTTTGGAGATTATCAAAGAACTTCTATCGATGCCAGCGCTCTATACTATATCATGGCTAACCTTACTGTTCAATTTCAGGTAAGATATATAAATTACGATTATACTTCATCAAAATTGGATCAGATAACTCAACTGCCATATTCAGTTAAGTTAAAAGCGAATGACGTAATCATGGGATTAACTACTCAACTCTATTTGCAATAAATTTTGATGGATAAGATAAAAAGCATTCCCAAGTGGTTGATAAAATTATCAATTAGTCTTGGGATTGCTTTTTTTATAATTCTCTTTACTCAAGAATCCTTTATTCCACTTCAACCTCTAAAAGAACTTGAACAAAAACAAATTGATGAACGCTTCCTTCACCGCGGTATAAAAAATATTAAGGATTCAGCGTCGGTTCTCATACTTGACTTAAATAATCAAACGCTGCAAGGCTTGCCGCCGGGCTTTAACAAATGGCCGTTTCCCCGCTCATACTTTGCAAGAGTTCTCAGAAATTTGACCGATGCCGGAGTAAAAGCGATCGGGATTGACGTTGTAATGTCTTCGGAAGATCGGTATTCACCGAAAAATGATTCGATCCTTTTTGAAACAATCCGCGAATTAAAAAATGTTGTTGTCGCCGGCAAGATTCAAAATACAATAGGGTTTGAGTTAAAAAAGCAATTTGAAAATTATGATAACGTTTTTTATACGGCTGATAGTTCTTTAGGATTAGTAAATGTTGTTGGTGATAACGACGGGGTAAACCGGCGTTATATCCCAAAAATGAAAATGGCTTCGGAAGAAAAAATGATTCCGACTTTCGGATTTGCAGTTCTTAACAAATATTTCGGCTTACCGAATAATTACGAAGTTGAGATTACTAAAGATTTTTTTATTCTTGGATCGGCACGGTCGATCCCAAAATATGATAATGTTGGAATGTTGATTAACTATTACGGACCCGACCACACTTTTCAACATTTTAATTTTTTAGACGTGCTTGATGATGCAGGATTTAAAACCAGTGATGAGATCGATCTTGAGACAGAAATAAATTCATGGGATGATACAACATATAACGAGTTGAAACATGGTCCCTCCGGATTAAAATACAGCGGCATTTTCAAAGATAAAATTGTTATTATCGGCTCTACTGAACCGGAAGATAAAGATATCCTTCCTATTTCATTTGCCCGTGGAGAAAAAAAAGGCGATAACCTCATTTATGGAGTTGAACTTCATGCAAATGCAATTCAAAATGTTATTTGGAAAGACTTCATCACAAAAGAAACAGCCGCACAAGAAATTATAGCTATACTTGTTCTCACCATTTTAAGTTTTTTCTTCTCTTCATTTTTAAAAGAACAAAAAGCCCGCTTCGGAATTTTTTTAGAATTCGGAAACCTACTTTTTCTTTTTCTTATCTTAGTTTTGCTTCGTACTTTTTCCTTTTACTGTTTTGAAAAACTTTCTTTTAACATCAATATTATAGCGCCGATACTTGCATTAGTTTTTGGATATTTCGGAAGCACTGCTTACCATTTTATAAACGAAAGAAAACAAAAAGCAGTCATTAAAGGAATGTTCAGCCAGTATGTAAACTCGACCGTTGTTGATGAACTTATTGCTGACCCTGAAAAAATGCGGCTCGGCGGTGAACGAAAAGTTTTGTCCATTTTTTTCAGCGACATTGCCGGTTTCTCAACATTTTCGGAAACAAAAAAACCGGAAGAGTTGGTAACTTTTTTAAATGAATACCTTTCCGAAATGACGCGCATCGTTTTTGAAAATAAAGGAACGCTTGATAAATATATCGGTGATGCAGTTATGGCATTTTGGGGCGCTCCGCTGCATATTGAAAACCATGCCTATCAAACTTGTAAAAGTGCGTTGTTGATGCAGAAACGTTTAACCGAACTTAGAGCGAAATGGCGTGCAGAAGGACAAACCGAAATTCAAGTGCGAATGGGAATTAATACCGGTGAAGTTGTTGTAGGCAACATGGGAGGCAGCGAACGATTTGATTACACGGTGATGGGAGATACCGTTAACCTCGCGTCAAGACTTGAAGGCGCCAACAAAGAATACGGCACCAATGCAATGGTTTCGGAATCAACTTACGAAATTGTTAAAAATGATTTTATCATGCGTGAACTTGATGCATTAGTAGTAAAGGGAAAAACTAAACCTGTAATAGTTTATGAGTTAATCGCATTTAAAGATGAACAACTTGACCAAGCCATGATTGACTGTCTCTCGATTTTTAATGACGGATTGGCATTATACAAAGCATTCCAATTTAAAGAAGCGGCAACAAAATTTGCCGAAGCTAAAAACATCAAATCAAATGATCACCCTTCGTTCGTTTATCTAAAACGATGCATGCACTTCATCGAATTTCCTCCTCCTAAAGATTGGGATGGAGTATTTCGTATGACAACAAAATAAAATCAAATCCTTTTCCGGTTTCTTGCATCCAATTCAGTAAAAAATAAAAAAGGTATTATGACGTTATCAAACATTGCCGGGAAACCTATCACCCAAAGTTTTGTCTATGAGGCATTTATAAAAAAAATTGAAGCGAAGATCATTTCCGATACTTCCCTTCCTCTGGATGAAGAAGCAAAAAAATTGTACGATTACACCAAGCTCAATCTTCAAAGAATGAAACGAGTTGAAAAGACTTTTGAAGTTTCTGAGGAATTAAAACAAATTCTTTTGTCAATCAAGATTCCCCAACACTGGGTGGTTATTACAGAAGGATGGTGCGGGGATTCAGCTCAAAATCTTCCGGCAATTGCAAAGATTGCAAAAGTTAATTCAGCAATTGAGTTTCAGATTATAGAGCGTGATAACAATTTGGATATCATGGGTTTGTATTTAACCAACGGGACAAGGAGCATTCCAATTCTCGTTTCTTTCGATACAGAAGGAAATGAGCTATTCCATTGGGGACCGCGTCCGAAAGAAGCTCAACAACTTGTTACCCGGTTAAAGAATGAAGGAATGGAACACGATGCTTTTGTTGAACAATTACATCTTTGGTATGCGAAAAATAAAAGTGCGGCTCTTGAAATGGAATTTAAAAATCTTTTAAACAACTTAATCAAAAATTAAGCTGTTGCCTCAGGGTCTTTCACTTTAAAAAGTATTAGTAAGCCGACAAAAAAGAAAAAAGCGATTGAGCTAATCGCATAGCGTTGATTCCCCGTGCTATAACTGATATATCCAAAAACTAACGGTCCAAGTATCGCGGAACTTTTTCCGAAAAATGAATAAAATCCAAAGAGTTCCGTCTTCTTTTCATCCGGTGTAAGTTTGGACATTAACGATCTACTCGTTGATTGACTTGATCCCATTGCTATACCTGCTAACAAACCAACAACGTAAAACATTTGTTTCTGCTGGGTAAAATAGGCGAGTAAAATTGTTAGCAACCAAATAATCAGACTTATCATAATTGTTTTTTTTTGTCCAATCGAGTCGGCAACAATTCCCAAAATCACTGATCCGAGAATTGCAGTTGTTTGAACTGTAATAAAAAAGATAAGTAATTCAAGATTTGAGAAATGGAGCGTAGTACTTGCGTAATTCCCCGAAAAAAAAATCACTGTGTTTACTCCTTCGATATAAAAAAAATATGAGAGGAGAAAGAGGGATAAATTTTTATAATTTTTAATATGCTTTAAGGTCCAGAAAACCCTGTTAAAACCGATACGTAAATACGATTTCGGAACTTCAACTATTTTACGGGTATCTTGTAATTTTAGAAATAACGGAAGAGAAAAAATCATGAAGAAGACGGCGGCAATAAGGAAAGTAATTTTAATTTGACCCGATTGAATAAAAGGATAAATAAGCGCCAGGCAAACTAATGAACCAAGGTAACCCATTCCGAAACCATACCCGCTTACCCTGCCGTAATTTTTCGGTATAGTTATTTCGGGAAGAAAAGCATCATAAAAAACCAACCCTGCTTCAAATCCAACGTTAGCAATAATAAAAAGAATTAATCCGGAGAGCACATTCCCCTTCTCAACAAAAATTAAAAGTGCCGTTGCAATGATACACTGTAACGTAAAAAAAAGGAGAAATCGTTTTTTGCCGGCGGAATAATCGGCAATAGCTCCAAGTACCGGTGAAATGATAGCCGTTATCAACATTGCGATGCTTGTTCCCAGGCTCCAATATAGATCACCAATCGGCTTCCCTTCGCTTACGGTTTGTTTAAAATAAACCGCATAAAGAAAAGTAACGATGATGATCGAATAAGAAGTATTCGCAAAATCAAATAAAGTCCAAATAAAAATTTTTAACTTGGAACTCATTGAGGTTGTTGAGGCTTCACTCGAGTTTCGTCAATTAATCCTCTTCCGGTTTTATTTAACTTGCCAGATTTTTTTAAGTCGCCGAGAAAGCCATCAAGTATTCCGTTAATAAATTTTCCACTCGAAGCAGTACTGAAATTTTTTGCAATTTCAATCGCTTCATTGATAGAAACTTTAGGCGGAATATCCGGGAGATAAGCAAGTTCGCACATTCCCATTCGCATTAGGATTCTGTCTATCATCGCAATTCTTTCAATTTCCCAATTGCTCACTCTTCTTTTTATTTCCTCATCCAATTCACTTTGATGAATGATAACGCATCGAAGAAGCTGTTCGGCAAACTCACGGTCTTCCAGTTGGTCAACATTGGAAAGAATTCCATTTTTTGTGGTTTCAAGATTTTCATTGTTCAGTTCGTGAGCATATAAAATCTGCATTACCTTTTCACGTAAAATCCGTCTGATAAATTTTTTTTGCACCATAAGTTATATCTTTTCTAAATTGCAAAGAACCAAAAATTGATTAAAGCTATCCCTTCCCTGAGTTTGTAATATACTAAACTTTTAGAGTTTAAGGTAACGTTTGATCCGCTAAGTTTTACTTTTATGTTATAAAATTTACTAATCTCATTAATCCGTTTTAAATGAAATCGGTCCGAGATGATGACTACGTTTTGAATTTTCTTTTCCCCGATTAATTCATTTTTTATAAAACGAATCTGTTCGGTTGTAGAAGCGGTTTTCTTTTCCATCCAAACGTCCTTTGGATCAACTGGAAATTTAGTTAAATAATTAAAAGCAACTTCGGCTTCCGATAATTCACCGGGGGCGTTTCCGCCGGTTAGCTGAATTTTTTTAATTTTCTTTTTCTGATAAAGTTCTCTCGCTTTATCTAATCGTTCCATCAGAATTGTACTCGGAACATTGTTCGACCAGACTGCAGCGCCAAGCACTACTCCCACCTCTCCGGTCGGTTCATTCTTTTCTTCTACCGGATAAGTTCCAAGAGCATACAGAAAAACAAATCCATACAGAAAGATTGCGATAAAAATGCCGTGAATAATTGTTCTTAGATAGAGTAATGAATTTGTTTTAAATATTAAAAGCCAACAATAACTGACGAGAATAAATTGTACGAACTGCGAACTAAAAAAGAGAACCCACACTAATATCTTTGCGATCGGAAAACTAAAAAGATATCCGCCGAGAAGATGGATTTCAAAAACAACAAAAAGTGCCGCAACTAACAGAAATAATAACTGCACCACCAATAATTTGAAAGAAAAACTATTTCTTTCCGAAAATCCCCCTTTATATCGGAAGGCAAGAATTATAAATTCTATCAGTAAAATGGAAACGAAAAAAAGATTAAGAACATTTCCGGGATATGCAATCTTAAATTCCGCTAAAGGAAGGTTTTGATTCCTATATTTTAGCGCGAAAAGTAAAAATAAATTGACCAAAGGAAGAATGAAAAGAGCAATCTCCTTTATTGGAAATGATGAACTCTGTTTTTTTCTTCTTACCGGCATAAATAAAAGTTAGTCATAATTTATTTTTTACAAAAGGAAAAACTTGTTTTCTTAATTCTCTAAATTAGTTTTTTGTCCCGATAGCGATCGGGATTGAAAATATTTCTTAATAAGAAAGTAAAGAATTCCTGCAGCAAGAGCGCCGGTTACATCGGCGGTCCAATCATAGAAATCGCACAACCTTCCAGGGATGAAAAGTTGATGTAATTCATCAACGATACCGTAAAATGCAGCAATAAGTAACGCGATGCTAATCGGGAACCTCTTCAATATTTTATTTTTATTTTGAAAAAAAAGAACATTACTTAATAAAAAAGTCAACAAAAAATAACCAAGTAAATGTTCTATTTTGTCGTTGATTCCTGTTTTGGGTACTTGTTTTGCCGGTAGTGTTGTAGCTGTAAAAAGAATTAACCAATACACAATAAGCGGAGCATAAACAGAAAGGAATTTATTTTTTTCAAAAAAGTTATAAAGCATTATTTAGTTCTTTCAAAGTAAAAGGAATTTGATTAGCCACTTCACTTGCTGTAAATCCGTAAGCGGATTTTTCTTTTTTCAATTGATCCGCCGCCATACCATGAAGATAAACAGCGCTTAATACAGCATGTTGAGCATTTTTAATTTGAGCAAGAAAACTTGCTAGCATTCCGGTTAAAACATCTCCGCTTCCAAATTTAGCAAGCCCTTCGTTCCCGGTTGGATTAATGAATGCTTTCCCATCGCCAGTAAAAACAATTGTTCGCGGACCTTTTAACACCAGTGTTGCCTTTGTTTCTTTAACAAACTGTTTTCCGTAAAAAAGTAAATCTTTTTCCACTAAACTTTTTTCAACATTTATTAATGTGGCAAATTCTCCAAGATGTGGAGTAAGTACGCAATTTTTCAGTTGATAATTCCGATACTCGTTTTTACGCAAAGCATAAAGAGCATCGGCATCAATAACAATTTTCTTGTTTGAATGTTTTTGTAAAAGATGATGGACGAATTTCATTGTTTCATCATGTCTGCCAAGACCAGGACCAATTGCAATTGCATCTGCCCAGGTTAACTTCTCTTTTAATGAAGAATAAAATTCAACTGAAAGAAATTCCGTATCCCTGTCACCATAAAACTGATTAACAATTTCCGGTCGTTTTTGCAGCAATATTTTTTGTAATGCATTTGGAATCGTAAGAATCACTGCACCTGCACCGGACTTAAATGCGGCACTTGATGAAAGCACAGCCGCTCCGCCATATTCTTTAGAGCCAGCAATAAGAAAAACTTTTCCTGCAGAATATTTGTACAAGCTTTTTTCTTTTAAAGGAATGAAAGATTTGATATCTTTTTTTTCAACTAAAAAATCTTCCGCTTTTTGTCTTTCAAAAAATTTTTCACCAACGCCGATACTTCCTTTTTCAACAACTCCGGATGACGCATAACCATCGGCGAAAAACAATCCCCGTTTTAATTCACCAAGAGTAATGGTTAAGTCCGCTTTAAAGATTGTTTCTCCGTAACCTGTATCCGCATTTAAACCCGTTGGAACATCCAATGCAACTTTTTTAGTTGAAAAAGAATTTATCTTTTCAACAATTTCTTTCAATAAATCCTTCAATTCTCCTTGTGAACCGCTTCCAAGCAATGCATCAATAACTAAGTCACATGAACGAAGAATATTTACGTCGCTCGTTTTTGTAATTTTTTTTATAGAAATGTTTTTATACAAGGCGGCGGATGAAAGCAACAATTCATAATTTTGTTTAGCATCCCGGGAGAATTCATTGGCACCGGAAAGATGAAGAACCATAACTTTGTGCCCAGCAAAAGCAATTTTTCTTGCAAGAGCAAATCCGTCTCCACCGTTATTACCCCTTCCGCACAAAATTCCTACCGTTGTTGGAATTGAATTTAGAAAACCTTTTTCGGAAATAATTTGGAATAAACTTGATGCGGCATTTTCCATTAAAAGAAGTGAGGGGAAATTGAGGTGCTCAATAGCAAAGCTATCAACGGCTCGAACTTGTTTATTTGTAAATAACGAAATCATAACATTTCTTTAAAGTAGTCATTAGTCATTTGTCAATAGTCAGAATCAAAACAAATGACCATTGACTAATAACTAATGACAGCTAAATTAACCAACGAAGAAACTAATAAGCTGAATGATTGAGTTCGGGAAAATTCCCATAACAAGAACCAACAATGCGGAAATGAAAATTCCAAGCAACGCTTGATAAGAAGGCTCAACTTCAAGCGGTGCATCCGTTGACTTGAAATACATAACAACAACAACGCGTAAATAAAAATATGCGCTTATTGCACTGGAAATTACACCGATAATTGCAAGCCATGTTAAGTTTGCTTCAATTGCAGCAACAAAAACAAAATATTTACCGAAGAATCCGGCGAACGGTGGAATGCCCGCAAGTGCAAACATAAAAATTGTAAGTAGCGCAGCAAGTAAAGGATACTTTGCGGCTAACCCAGTATAACTTTGTAAATCAACTTGTAAATTATCTTTCGATTCAATCATTGAAAGAACACCAAAAGCGCCTAAGTTCATAAACGTGTAAGCTGCAAGATAAAACACAATACCGGTTACGCCGTTTTGATTTGCGGAAGCTAAACCAATAATCATATAACCTGCATGGGCAATTGATGAGTAGGCTAACATTCTTTTTAAATCGGTTTGAGAAATAGCAACGATAGCGCCGTACAGCATCGTTATTACCGCAAGGACAGAAAGGAATGTTGTGAAAATATTTTTTTCAAGATTTGCGAACACCGGAATTAACACAACGAGTAAAGCGCTAAAAGCCGCAGCCTTTCCACCCGTTGACATCAACGCCGTAACTGTGGTCGGCGCTCCCTGGTAAACATCCGGCACCCACATGTGGAACGGAACAGCCGCAATCTTAAATGAAAATCCAATGATGAAAAGAAGAAGTCCGACCATAAAAACAATGTTCGGCGTTCCCTTTAACAAATAAAACGAAAGCGCGGCAACAGATAAAGAACCAACAGAACCATAAATAAGCGCCATACCGTAAACAACAAATCCGCTGGCAAATGCGCCGAGTAAAAAATATTTTAAAGCCGCTTCATTTGAAGATGATCTTTTTCTACTAAAACCGGTAAGAATATAAAAGCAAACAGACATCTGCTCAAGACCGATAAAAACCATTACCAAATCTTTTGCACTTGCAAGGAACATCATTCCCAAAACAGCCGACTGCATCAAAATATAATACTCACCAAAATAAATTCCGACTTTTTTAATATGATCGATTGAGAGCAGAACAACAATGGCGGCGCCAAAATTAAAAATAAAATAAAAGAGATGAACAAGTCCTCCGGTGGCAAGCATTGAATTAAATACTATTCCCTCTTGATAAGCAGTAAGAAGCGAATAGTAAGCTGTTCCGACGAAGAGAGCGATCGAAAGCCAGGGAAGAATTATTTCACTTTTGTCGTAAAACATTTCAACGATAAGCGAAAGCAAAATACCGCCGCTAATAATAAGCAGCGGAGTGATCATAAAAATTTCATTCATAGTTTATCTAGTTTTCATTCAATAAATAAAATGTCTGCGTCGGTTTCTTCAATTGTTACTTTATGTTTTTCAGCAAGATATAAAGCTA
>JALNWB010000086.1 GCA_023231105.1 Ignavibacteriaceae bacterium
AGGGACAACACCGGAAGGTAATTGCGCTTGAATCGTGTTCATTCTTTCAAGAACGCGGGTGCGAGCAAAATAAGTATCAACACCATCTTGGAAGATGACGAAGACGAAAGACATTCCGAACATTGATGTTGCACGGACGGCTTTAACTTTGGGCAAGCCTTGTAAACCGGAAACGATCGGAAATGTAACTTGATTCTCAACTATTTCCGGTGATCTTCCCATCCATTCCGTAAAAATGATTACCTGGTTTTCAGAAAGATCGGGAATTGCATCAACCGGAAGATTGATAACGCTGTAAATTCCTGCCGCAATAACTATCAGATAAATCAGAATTACGAGAAATCTATTTTGCGAAGACCATTCAATTATTTTCTCTATCATTAAAAAACTCCAATATTTATTTTATAAAATGAATTGCCATGACGACAACCATTATGATTCCCATACCAAGCATCCAGGGGGAATCCATCATCCCCATCATTCCATGACTTGAGGTTTTTGCTTCAGATTTTTTCACCAACTGCATTCCACACTTTGGACAATTACCAGGTTTATCAGCCTGAACTTCCGGATGCATTGTGCAGGTATAATAATCTTCAGTTGAACCCGCGCCTGAAGATTTTGTGGAATCTATTTTTTCATATTCGGCTGGGATTAAATCCATACCGCATTTTGAACATTTCCCCGGTTGTAAAGATTTAACTTCCGGGTGCATTGAACAACTGTAAATTGTATCCGCCGATAATTCTGTCTTATGATCAAATAAACTTGAAGGACTTGCTGAGTCTGTGTTTTTAGCCATCATGCAAATATTGATGAAGGTAAAAACAAAAACGTAATAAATTATTTTATACATGATTGTTCCAAAAATTGATTATTAAAAAAACCGTTAACTACTCACTAATAAGTTAAGATATAGTAAGCCGGTGAAAATTTATACTAAGCTTTAGTCAGCGAAATTTATTTAACCGCTAAGCTAAGTATTAGTAATAATCAAATTCTGAAGTTATGATTAGAGAGGAAGAGTTTGGGGGATGTCTTTGTTGGTGGAGATGAATCGGAAATAAATTTGGAAGAGAAGTCAGCCGAACATTCATCTTGCTGAAACGTAAAAGAAATTAGATCAACATGAAGTGATTTTACAGTTGATCCAAGTTGAGTAAGAAGATACTCATCTGTCCCGGTTATTGATGCAACTTTAACTTCACAGCATTTATGAGGAGTTTGAGTTATCACCAATTCATCATAAGAAGACATTTCATCAGCACAGTCCGCCTTAGGCGGATCATCTTTTACGTCCGAAGTTTCACACATTCCGCAAGATGACAATGATGCTTTTTTCTCCATGCTGCAAAAATGCAAGGAAACCGTAAATCCCGTGTTGATAATAAAAAACAACGCAGTTAAGGTTATTAATGATATGTTCTTAAAAAGTTTTGTCATCTCATTTGTAAAATTAGTCTAATTGAACCGAATGTCAAGTGAAAAAAAATCTCGAATGAAACTTAAGCTGTTCTACCAAATGAACCTTATATTTTTTTCATTCTTTGTTTCATAATTTTAAGGAAAGCGGGGAAAAGAAAAAGAGAAATTTTGTTGGTTTACTTCCAAAAGAATTTTTATTATTGAAGTGTTTCTATTTAATTTTACCTGCCTGCCGTCAGGCAAGGCAAAAAACTAAAAAACAGGAGTCTTCTATGCCCATTTTAAAGCCGTACAAAACCATCCCTGAACTCTACGAATTTTTAACCGAGGAATACGGGGTAAATATGGAAAGACCGGTACTAAAACATAAGGTCAACAATCAATGGGTGGGAATTTCTTACGTTCAATTAAAAGAAGAAACTGAAAATTTAGCTTATGGACTTCAATCACTTGGAGTGAGAGCCGGAGATAAAGTTTCCATCGTTGCTGAAAATAGACCGGAGTGGGTTTACGCAGATATGGCAATCCTTGGTCTGGGTGCTGTTGACGTTCCTTTGTATCCTTCGCTAACTTCAGATTCGATCGAATTTATTCTAAACAATTCAGAATCATTGGGAGTAATTGTCTCCAATAAATTTCAACTAAATAAAATATTGAAGGTTCGGAATAACTGCCGGACTCTTAAATTTATTATTGTGATGAACGAAAAAGATTCTCCTAACGAAAACAGCATTTACTCTTTAAGTTCAATTCAAAAAAAAGGAGCGGAAGCGAAGAAGCAAAGTCCGCAACTATTTAAAGAACAGCGAAGCCGTATTAAAGAAAATGATATCTGCACAATCATTTATACTTCCGGCACTACCGGTGAACCAAAGGGCGTCCTCCTCACACATAAAAATATTGTCTCTAATGTTCTTGATGCTTTAAAAGCATTCCCGATTGGTCCTGATGATATTTTTCTTTCGTTTTTACCGCTCTGCCATATTTTTGAGCGGATGGCAGGATATTACACCGCATTCTCTTCAGGTGCAATGATTGCTTACGCTTCCAGCATTGAGTCGGTTGCCGGTGATTTAATGGAAGTTCACCCAACGATTGTTACAAGCGTACCGCGATTATTTGAAAGAATTTATTCAAAGGTTATTAAAAATGTTGAAAGCCAACCGGCGAAAAAACAAAAAATATTTAATTGGGCAATTGGCATCGGGAAGAAATACCATGCTGCGCGAAAAGCCGGTAATCTTCCGATTGGTTTAACACTTCAACATAAAATAGCCGATACACTTGTCTTCAAAAAAATCAGAGAAAAAACCGGTGGGAAACTTCGCTTCTTTATTTCCGGCGGTGCAGCGCTTGCACGAGAACTCGGAGAATTTTTTGAAGCCGTTGGAATCCTTATTATTGAAGGTTACGGATTAACAGAATCATCTCCGGTTATAGCCGCAAACCGTGTCGATAATTATAAATTCGGAACCGTCGGAAAACCATTCCCATCCGTTGAAGTGAAAATTGCCAGCGATGGCGAAATCCTTGCCCGCGGTTCTTCAATCATGCAAGGATATTATAAGAATAAAAAAGAAACCGATGAAACCATTAAAGACGGATGGCTTCACACCGGCGATATCGGCGTTTTTGATGCCGAAGGTTTTTTAATGATTACCGACAGAAAGAAACATCTCTTCAAAACTTCCGGCGGAAAATATATCGCTCCTACGCCAATCGAAAATCTCTTTCTTGCCAGTAAGTACATTGATCAATTTGTGCTTATCGGAGACAGAAGAATGTTTTTGTCTGCGCTCATTGTTCCCGATTTTGAAGCTTTGAAAGAGTATGCCGACAGCCATAATATTCCCTACAAAACCAATAATGATTTAGTCGATGTTAAAGAAATTTATAATTTAATGGATGATGAGCTTGGTAAATTCCAGAAAAACTTAGCCAACTTTGAACGCATTAGAAAGTTTGCGCTTCTTGATACTCCATTCAGTTTAGAAACAGGTGAACTTACGCCAACTTTAAAATTGAAGAGAAAAGTTATTGAAGAGCGATACAAAAATTTAATTGAAGGAATGTACCAGGGATTATAATACGATTGGGTTTTATGAAAAGGCAGTTTTGTTCTCCCGCAAAACTGCCTTTTTATTTTTACTTTTCACATTTTGGATGTTCGATCTTTCCCAATAAATGGATCAGGTCAAGTTCAACTTCTTCTTCTGTATAGAAAGGTTCTCCATACTTTTTCCCAATTTTGAATCCGTAAAATTCAGCTCGCGATTCAATAAACTTTAAAAATTCCGGTGAGCTGATAAACGTTTCCGGTTCTTTACTTTTTGGATCAAAAAATTGAGTGGCGTACGCTTTAACTGCATTCATTTTTAAGTTAAACGTATCGCTGATATCAACTATAAAACTCGGTTCAAAGGTGTATGTTTGCATGTAATAAAAGAGTTTTTTAGGACGGTAAGCTGGTTGCAGTTTTTCTTTATCGAAGGTTTTAATTTTTAGTAAACCCGAAAAGAAGTGCGCTTGTTTTACAAGATCGCTTGTGTGAACATGATCGGGGTGGCGGTCATTTTTGTATGGGGCAAAAATAATTTTCGGTTTGAATTTGCGGATTGCCAAAACTACTTTCATGAGATTTTCTTTTGTAGCAGTAACTTCCCCATCCGGAATATCAAGATTTTCTCTGTTAGCAATTTTTAGCGCAATCGCAGAATGGAATGCTTCTTTCTGCCTCGTTTCTGATGTTCCCCGTGTTCCTAATTCCCCTTTTGTTAAATCGATAAGCCCGACTTTCAAGCCGTGCGAAGTTAGTTTTGCAATTGTACCACCCATAGAAAGTTCCGCATCATCGGGATGCGCTCCAAAAATCAGTACGTCAAGATTCATTTTCACTCCCTGATTTTGTTTCAAATAAAAAAGATATTTATTTCATAATGAATTATACTACTTTCTCTAATTTTTTTGAAATTGTTTGTTCTTTTTTCAAAAAATGTTCAATTAGAAAAGACATTTCTGTATAGAGAAATCTACACCGCTTTATCGTCTCGCGTTTTTTTGTAAAAATTAGCTGAACTTTTCTGGCGTTGAATTTGATACTAAGAAGTAAAGCAATTAAAGGTGAAGCCATGAAAAAGATATACACAATCTCAATTTTATTATTCCTTCTTTTAGGAATTACTTCATGTGATAATCAAAACATGAACGAATATTACGATAATGTTCCCCCAAACGCACCAACTGGTGTTCAAGTTCTAAATGGAGATAACCGGGTTGACCTTTCCTGGAATAACAACCGCGAAAGAGATGTTGCCGGTTACAATGTTTATTACAGCACCACGTATGATGGCAAATATAAATTGATCGGTTCAACTAAAAATAATTTTTATATTGATGACGGCGCCCAAAACGGTGTTTTAAACTATTATGCCGTTACTGCTTATGATTATAACAATAATGAAAGTGAATTGAGTTCAGATGTAGCTTATGCTACTCCGAGACCGGAAGGATTCAACCAAAGTATTTTTGATTATAATCAATTTCCGAACAATTCAGGTTATAGCTTTACGACTTATTCTGCAGTAGCTTATGACGATTCTTCTTATACTGATTTCTTTTTTGATATCTACAATGGAACGTCATACCTTGACGTTTATAAGGATACTGATATTAAAGATATGGGCGCAACAACAGATATTTATGATATTGCATTTGCTCCAGAAAGCGGATGGTCATCAACTAAAGATGCTGTTGCCATTGAAGGTCACACGTATGTTATATGGACATGGGACAATCATTTTGCAAAGATTCGAGTAAAAACAATCACACGTGACCGAATTGTTTTTGATTGGGCTTTCCAGTTAGTCAAAGGAAATTCTCAGCTTAAAGTAGCAACTGGTGAAAACCACAGGAGAGAATCGCTGCAAAGACCAAAAAGGAATGGCTAAATAATTTTCACTTGAAAAGGTAACTTATTAACATCGAAGAAATGTCAATCTTAATCAGTTAAAGGTTGACATTTCTTTTTTTATTTCCGGTATTTAGTGTTTAGTATAAGTCTCTAAGATTGATTAATTTTCCCGAAAGTAATGAAGAAAATTTTTATATATATCAACTTTTTCTTTTTTTTGACGACATTTTCTACGTCAAATGTTTTTGCTGAAGAAACCGCGCAGGAAAAACAAAATCATAAAAAAGAAGTTCAGATTTTTTCTGATATCGAAAGGACATTTTCCTCCGGCAACATTTCTTTGATCTCAGCATATTTCCCTTCACAAATTTATTTAAGTCTTTCGAACGGTGTTAACGGATTTTACAGCGGTAATCAAGCATTTTATATTTTGCAAGATTTTTTTCAACTCTGTCAACCGATAGCCTTTAAATATACTCAACGCAGCGAGTCTGAAAACGGTTTTGCGACAGGTATTTTCTCGTTCGAAAACAAAAATAAAAAAGGAGCGGCACAAGTTTTCATTTCGGTAGAATATTCGGGAGCCAAGTGGAAAATTTCCCAAATAACTATAAAATAGTTTTAAATAAAATATCAGTACACCTTCATGGGGAAAAGAAATTATACGTTTTCCTCACTTCAATTTTCTTTGTAGTTATTTGCATAGGATTTTTAAGCCCAACCCTGCTTCAAAATAAAAAAGAAAATTGGAATACCACTCTTCAAAACAAACTAAACAAAATTCAAATAACTTCACTTTCTTTCTTTGATGACGAACAATCTTCGCTATTAGAAACAGCAACTGATCTTAAAAACTTATTGATTGAAAATAAAAATCCATCGGAACTGTTTTTCCAATCGATCCTGCTTGAAGATAAATTTTCAATGTATCAAATTTTCCTATTAGATTCCGCACACACCGAAATTGCAAGTAACGCTACCATCGGAATTGATGGGAAAGTTATTTTCGATTTAAGAGATAAACTTGGGGCAACATATTTCCATTCTTCCCCTTTATTAACGCTTCTTTGTTATGTTGATGAAATATCAATTCAACACCGGCAATATTTTTTGCTTACTACAAAAATTTTAGAAACAAATTATACTTCACAAAATATTTCTCCGAAAAATAATTTTTCAACAAAATTAGAAACCGCATTTGAATCTGAAGTTGAAGTTTTTTATTCTCCTTCAAAAGCAAAAACATTAGACGGCAGATATTTTTCATTTGATCTGCAAAATAACGACGGGCATAAAATCGGCTTAATTACAGTTGCGAAACCAACGTTAAAAGCGGAATTAAAAACTTTTCGGCAAAATACAAACAAAGCTCAATCGCTTTTTATTATTGCCGGAATTATTATTCTTGGTTTTATTTTACGGCATGAAACAAAACAACTCAATCAACCATTATTAAAATCGGTTCTTGCAATTTTGTTTTTAATTCTCTTTAGGTGGCTTCTCTTTGCGTTGAATTTTCCGGCGAGCTATCTAAGCGGGGACTTAATAAATCCAAATTATTTTTCTTCTGCATTCGCGGGAGGAATAGTAAAATCTCCGTTAGAATTTTTAATAACTTCACTTTTTTTCAGTGGAATAGTTTTTTTCATCTACATTTCCTCAAAAAATTGGATTGAGAATTCTCTCCCCGAAAAATCAATGCATTTGTTACTCCGTTTGGTTTTTGGGTTCGTCATTCTTTTTGTTATTCTTCTTTCAATACGCGGAATATCGGCGGCGGTTAAAAGTGTTGTGTTCGATTCTTCGCTTCGATATTTTGAAACCGCTGATATCATTCCCGGAATTCCTCATTTAGTAATGCACATTGCAACTTTTTTAGTTGTGCTTTCCGGATTTGTACTTATTCAATTATTACTAAACTTTTTTTATTTGTGTTTTCCAAAAAATATTTCACACCGAAGAAAAATCCTTATCCTTTTTCTTATAATAATTCCTTGCTCGTTCATTTTTGTTTTTATTCAAAAGCAACCTCTTATTTCGATTTGGCTATTTAGCTTTGCGGTGATTTTGCTATTAGTAATTTTTTTCATAAATGAACTATCAGTAACAATATTTCTGAAAAAATTTCTCTTTCTTGCGTTTGCTTCTTCTCTTTTAACTATAAGTTTAATGAATTTTTTTAATGCCGAACTAGAGAAAGAAGAACTTAAAAGAACCGCTTTATTCCTCTCCCGTCCGCAGGAAAGTTATTTAAATTTTTTGTTGAACGAATCTCTTTCTAAACTTGTCCGGCAAGAAAAGTTGACGGATTTCTTTTTATCTAACAATACGAATTATCATTCTCTCGCTTTAGATTTGTGGCTCCAAAGCTCACTTCGGGATGAAAAAGTATCCTCCTCAATCACTCTGCTTGATAAAAGAAAAAAAATTCTTGGATATTTTTCAAGCGGTATTCAAGATGACCAAATTGTTCCGCAAATTGTCCAGGCTTCTTTAACAAAAGATTTACAAATTTTTGATGTCTCGGATAAAACAAAACAGTGGCAAAAGACTTTGTGCGGAATAATTCCTATAACGGAAAGAGATCAACTAATCGGATTTGCTGCGGCGACGATAAAATTTACTACAAAAAATGCGCTTACCGTTAATCCTTTGTCCGCCATTTTTCAACTGCCGGAAATTAATCTTCGCTCTTTAAGCGAAAAAAATTTCAATGTTTTTTTGCTGGCAAAAGATAACATATTGATAGTAAATGGAAGTGTTTTACCGTCCGGGGAGGATGCGGAAAAAATATTTGCATTTCTTTCAAAGGAAAAAGAAGGCTGGATCAAGTACGAAGGAGTTTCCGAAAAATTATTGGGCTTCGGAATTCAACGAATGAATTCAGGAACTCATCCTTTTTTAATTGTCGCGCAAAAAGAGACGGCTTTTTCATTCAGTCTATTCAACTTTTTTAAATTATTTATTGTACATACTTCTTTCTTACTCATTGTATTACTCTCTCTTTTTGTAATACAGTTAAAAGGAAAATTTCGTCTAACATTTCGTTCACAGCTTTTGTTTGCATTTCTAATCATTGCTATCCTGCCAATTATTGCACTTGCCATTTATAACAGAAACAGTGTTGAAGAAAAAAATATTTCGCTAATACATAATTCACTAAAAGAAAAAGCTAATTTAGCAGAGAATTATTTCTCCGCTCAAGCTGTAAACGACGGCAGTAACGACTTGCAAAAATTATTTCAAGAATCAAGTAAAAACCTTCTTTTATCTTTTTCAGTATTTGAAAACTCAGAACTTTTATACAGTTCACAGCAAAATATTTTTGATGTTTCGCTTTTAAGAAAAAATATTTCATCGTTAATTTCGTTGAACCAGACAAAGACGGGAAATGGTTTTTTCGTAAAACATTTCATCGGCAGCCGAGAAGTACTTTCCTATTTCGAACCGATTTCTCTTAAGGATCATGAACTTCTTTTGGAAGTAACCGATTATTTTAATCAAATTCCCGTTGCGCTCAATTTTGTCGAGATAAATGTTTTCTTGTTCGGCGTTTATTCATTTGCAATAGTATTGATAGTTATTGTCAGTTCGTTACTTGCCGACCAAATTTCTTCGCCTATAAGAAAACTTACACGCGCAACACGTGCCGTTGCGCATGGAGATTTGAATGTTGTACTCAAAGAAAATTCAATGGGCGAGCTTAAGGAATTGATAAGCGGTTTCAATATTATGACCGAAGAACTTCGGAAAAATCAGAAAGAATTAGCTGAACTTGAGCGTGAGCAAGCATGGAAAGAAATGGCGCGACAAGTTGCACACGAAATTAAAAATCCACTCACGCCAATGAAGCTCACTCTGCAGCAATTGGTAGCTATGTATCGTGATAAATCCAAAAACTTCGATACGCTTTTCGAAAAAGTTTCTGAAACAATTTTAGCGCAAATAGAAACGTTGAGCCAGATTGCATCGGAATTTTCCAACTTCGCAAAAATGCCATCGTTAAATCTTACAGAAATCGATTTAAAAAAATCTTTGAATGAAATCATTCTCCTTTTTAATGAAGAAAATATTTCATTACATCTTTCTTACACAGCTCAAACTGAAATTATTGAAGCCGATGGTTCTCAATTAAAAAGAATGTTTATTAATCTTATTCGTAATGCTATGCAAGCGAAAGCCGATACCGTATCTTTTTCAGTTGATGAGGATGATAAATATTTATTTATTAGAATTTCAGATAACGGGAAAGGGATTCCGGTGATGAACATTCACAAAATTTTTGGTTTAAACTTTACAACCAAAACCGGCGGAATGGGATTAGGTTTGAAGTTAGCAAAAAAATTTGTCGAAAGTATCAACGGTGAAATATCAGTAGAAGAAACTTCTTCCAATGGAACAACATTCTTAATTCGATTTATAAAAGAAAATCAAAATACTAATGCCCCAAGTTAAACTAACTGAAGATCAACAAAATGCTCTTGAAATAAAGAAGCATGTTACGCTAACCGCTAATGCCGGTTCGGGAAAAACTTTTGTTTTAACTCAACGCTTTCTCGAAATCCTTTTGAAAACCAATACATCATTAAAACAAATTGCCGCTATTACTTTTACCGACAAAGCCGCCGGAGAACTTTACGGAAAAATTTCGAGGAGCATTTTAGATGCTTCATTAAAGGCTGGAAACGAAAGAGACCGTTTAAAATACGAACAGCTTAGAAAACAATTGGTTTCTGCAAACATTTCAACAATCCATTCTTTCTGCGCACAAATTCTCCGCGAGTTTCCGGTTGAAGCCGATATTGATGCAAATTTTTCGCCAATTGACGCTTCACTTGCAAAAGAACTAATCAATCTTTCTCTCAATGAAGCTATAAAAAGTTTTGAAAAAAGTGATGAGAAAAATATTCTTCTTCAACAGTTAGTTAGAATTTTCGGTTCAATACGAAGTTTAGCGGCGCAACTTGAGCACGCAATTTATCATCGAAGTACCGTTAAAGATTTATCAAGAAATATTTATTCAAAAGATTCAAACTCTATAGCTGAATTTTTCACATCACAGTTAGAGAATTACATTTCACAAATATTTCTTTTACACCTTGATTCAATAGTATTTTCAATTAAACGAATAAATGCTTTCGCGTTGCAAAGAAATTCAAGCTTTGCTGAAATAATTAGCGAACTTCTTAGGCAATTAGAAACCAAACCGGATGCGTTGAAGACTTTCCGTATCTTGCTTCAATTAAAAGAAAATATTGTAACCAAAAGTTTAACAATAAAAAAGGACGGTTACTTAGGAAGAAAATTACCTGCGGAGTTTCTCAACGATATCTCAACAGTTGAACAATATTTTAATTCACTTGCCAACTTTGAAAACTTTTCCGAAGATGAGAATCTTCATAAACAACTTGCAAGCTTTGGTAGGAAATTTCTCCTTTTATTCAACGCCGTTTTTGATATTTATGAAAATAAAAAATATGAATTGGGATATCTTGATTTTGAAGATATTTTAATTAAAACAAAAATTGTTCTTGAGCTTCCGGAAGTAAGGCAAAAACTCTCACAAAAGTATCGTTATTTAATGGTTGATGAGTATCAAGATACGAATGAAATTCAATATGAAATATTTCTTCCCATTTTGGAACGGCTGAAAGCCGGAAATCTTTTTGTTGTCGGCGATGAAAAGCAAAGTATTTATAAATTCCGTGATGCCGAACTTTCGGTTTTTTCAAAAACAAAAAATGATGTAAGCAATGAGGAAGGATTGACTTTAGCGCTTCCTGCAAGCTTCAGGATGTCGCCGGTTCTTTGCGCTTTCACAAATCATCTCTTTCAAAATTTATTTGCTGATGCTAATCCCCTTTTTAATGAAGTAGTGCATGCTGATTTAATCTCTGCAAAAAATGATGAACTTAACGGATCAATTGAAATTCTTTTAGCTAATAATAATAAAGAAGAAAAAATCGATTCAGAAGCTGATTTAGTTGCTAAGAAAATATTATCGCTTATCGAAAATGAAAATGCGAAAATCAATCTTAGTGATATTGCCATTCTCTGCAGAAAACGAAGTTCGTTTGAAACACTTGAAATGACTTTTCAGAAATGCGATTTGCCGTATATAATTTGGGAAGGGAAAGGTTTTTACCAGCAGCAGATAATTTTTGATTTTTATAACTATATCACGTTTCTTTCAAATCCTTCTGATGATACTGCGTTAATAGGAGTATTGCGTTCTCCGTTTTTCTTTCTTTCTGATACTGATATTTTAACGGTTAGTCTTCAACACGGTTTTAATTTTTGGGATAAATTAAATACTTCCGCAAAAAATAATCCGCATATTTCATCTATTGTTTCGTTTCTCTTGAAACATAAAAACTTTCTGCAATCATCCGATTTGGTTACTTTGTTGCGCATCATAAGCGAGGAGACGAATTATCTTTCCATCGTCGCATCGAGAAAACAAGGGAAGAAAGCACTTGCTAATTTTGAAAAACTTATCCAATTGACACGAAATTTTTTTAAGCAGGGCTTTCGGAATGTTTTTGATTATCTCAAATATCTTAATGAAGCGATTGCCGATTCCACTGAAGAAGGACAAGCTCAAGTTTCATCGGATGAAGAAGCCGTAAAAATTATGACGGTTCACCAGGCAAAGGGTTTGGAATTTAAAGCGGTTTTTATTTTTGAATGTCATAAAGAAGGAGTGGATGCTAAAATAAAAGCAAAGGAAATTCAGATTAACAAAGAGTTTGGATTAATGGCAAAACTTCCTGCAGAAAATAATTTCTCAGGTAAGTATTTGACTTCTCCGATTGTTGATCTTCATAATTTTCTTGAAACAAAAAAAGAATTGGCAGAATTAAAGCGATTGCTGTATGTGGCAATCACACGCGCAAAAAATTATCTTTATTTTTCAGCTACAGTAAAACATGATACAAAATTTCCTCAAACGAGTTTTATTAATCTTTTAAGTCTAGGATTGCATTCTGATTTTACAAACAGCCAAATTTCTAAGGAAGTTGATTTGGTTTATCTCTTGCAGCAAAACAATCAAGAAATAAAAATTTCTAAACCAACAGAATTTATAATAAATATTTTAAAGAATATTCCGGGAGAGTATTTTTTTAAGAGAAGTGATGACTTAATTTCTAACAAATATGATATTAATCTTTCAAAAATTGTGGATGTTCAGAAGGAAGAAATTATTTCTGCCACGAAGGTAGCAATATATAACCAATGTCCGACCAAGTATTTATTGACTTATGAATTTGGTTATAACGAATTGTACGACTCTTATAAAAAATATCTGAATAAACTACCGGAGGAAAATACTTATTTCGAGTTTGGAGAATCAGAATTTGATGAATCACTTCGAGATGAGATTAAAACATCTACTCATGCAAAGCATGTTTTCCCCGCCGAACTAAAGGGAAAATTAATTCACACAATTTTAGAAAAGAATTTGCCGCTTGAAGAAGTGACTCCATTTATTCAAAAATATTTTATGACACAAAAAACTCATTATCTTTTGAATGAATTAATTTCTTTTCAAGAAATAATACTTCATGAACTGACTATTTTTTATTCCTCAGAAATTTATCGAACATTACAAAGGGAAGAGAATTTCCAAAATGAATTTCAAGTTTACCTCAAAGAAAAAGATTTTTATCTTTTTGGGATAATCGATAAAGTAATCTTCGCTGAAAATGCTGTTACAATTATCGATTATAAGACCGACAATGTTAAAATTGAAGAACTCCACAACCGGGCGCAGGACTATTTTCTTCAATTAACTTTTTACGCTTTCATTTTGAAAAAACTTTTCCCGGAAAAAGATAAAATCCTTTTGCAAATTATTTTCATCAAATTCCCGGATGAAAAATATATTCATCAGATTGAAAAAGATGAATTGCTCCGGTTAGAAACATTAGTAAATGTTATGGTATCAAAGATTCGAGAGAAAAATTTTTCAAAAAATCTAAATCATTGCGGACAATGTCATTTCGCTGATAGCCGGAATAATTGTATTTTTTAAATAAAGTAAAGAGAAATTAAGTGATTAATTTATTGGAGGAATTGTGAAATTCTTTTACATAACTATCGTATCAATTTTATTCATCGCCGGATGCTCTAAAACCCCGGTTATTTATTATGAAACTCCACGTGAATTAACAAATGAGCAAATAAAAACAAATTTCATCGAAACATATTCTCCGTATCTTAAAAATATCACCTTTTTCCTCGATCCGGGGCATGGTGGTGAAGACCGCAAAAATAAAGGTTCACAAGGGCTTGCCATTGAAGCAGATGTGAATCTTCGTGTTGGACTTGCTTTAAGAAATTATTTACGGTTAGCTGGAGCTAATGTTATTATGTCCCGCGACAAGGATACAACTGTGGCATTAAAAGATAGATCTCTTCTTGCCAACAAAAGCGGCGCAGATATTTTTATAAGCATTCACAGTAATGCCCCCGGTCAAGATGGCGATAATTTTACAAATTATACTTCCACTTATTATCATGCAACTGAATCTGATTATGAGTTTGAACCGATGGAAAAGGATTTGGCAAAATATGTTCAGCGAGATTTGGCTTACGCAATGCGAAACTCCGGCGGGCTTGGTTCGTTTGACGGTACTTATTCGGATTATCATATCTATCCTAAGCAAGGATTTTCAGTTCTTCGTTTAACAACAATTCCTTCTATTTTAATTGAAGCTGGTTTCCATACGAGTAATTGGGAAGAACCACGTTTAGCCTTAGAAGATTTTAATAAAATTGAAGCTTGGGGAATTTTTAGAGGATTATGCCGCTACTTCAAAGCAGGCATTCCAAAAATATCTTTTCAAGATCAAGCCCTCAATGATTCAACACAACTTGTGACTTATTCTATTTCCGATTCAACTTCAATTGATTTTAAATCAATAAAAGTATTTGTTGATTCTACCGAGACACAGCGTTTTATCTTCAACGAAAAACAAAAAACAATTACAATTGAATTGCCAACATTAGTTGATGAAGAAAAATCAATTAGAATAATTGCTGCAAATAAAAACGGTAATTTTTGTTTCCCGTTTTACGATATTGTAACAGATAAACTTAAACGATAAAAGGAAATTCCTATGCTTAATTATGTCTGGATGGGGTTAATCTTTCTCGGGTTAGCCGCAGCAATTTCTACTGATGTTTCGGAACAAGTTTCTCATAAATATCAAAAAGGAAATCCTCTTCAAGCTGAATTGAGAATTGCGGATACAACAGAAACGACAAATTCATTTGAAAACAAAAAAGCAATTGTTACTGTAAACGCAACTACTTTCTCATCATTTTATAATGAAAAAGTCAGGCAACCGGTTTCGTTTGAGACACAGTTAAGCGCCAAAAACAAAAATGGTTTTTATCAGGTTTTGTTTCTGACAAACGATGTTTCTCCGGCAATTTGGAAAAAGATGGCAAAAGTTAACGGAAATGGAAATGATTTAAATGCAAAAATTAAAATTGAAAGGCAACTCTCCTCCAATGTTTACAAGTGCCAAATCATTCTTGAAGAAATTTCAATTGTAAAAATAAAAGAAGTAACTAACTCTGTTTTGGATTATGCTGAAACTGCGGTAAAAATTGCTTTGGGATTGATCGGCATTATGGCTTTGTGGCTTGGTATAATGAAAATTGCCGAAGAGTCTGGATTAATAAATCATTTAGCAAGAGGATTGAAACCAATTACGAAATTTTTATTTCCCGAAATTCCGAGTGACCATCCGGCGATGGGTGCAATGATTATGAATATTTCCGCAAACTTTCTTGGATTAGGAAATGCTGCAACTCCCTTTGGTCTTAAAGCAATGGAAGAATTGGATAAACTGAATCCCGAAAAAGGAACGGCAACCAATGCAATGTGTACTTTCCTTGCAATTAATACTGCCGGAATGACGCTCATTCCCGCAACGGCAATAGCCTTACGCGCCTCTGCAGGCAGCGCAGAACCGGCAATAATTATCGGCACCTCTTTAGTCGGATCAACTTGTGCAACTATTGTGGGAATTACTACAGCAAAGATATTAGAGAAATTTCCGATTGATGCAAAAGATTTTTTCTCGTGGCTAAAAGAAAATAGTAAATTCCTTTTAATTGTTGCTTCCATTTTACTGTTGGCAATTCTCTCAATTACAACAAATGTTCTTTCTCCTTTAAAAAATCTATTTTCTTTTTTAACTCCTGAAGCATTTAAAAATTTTATTCAAGTATTATCCACCATTGCCATTCCACTTATTATAGCAGTTTTTCTTTTATTCGGATTTGTAAAAAAAGTTAAAGTCTATGAAGTATTTGTAGAAGGAGCAAAAGAAGGTTTTAATGTCGCTATTAGAATTATCCCTTATTTAGTAGCTATGTTAATGGCGATCGGAATTTTCCGTGCAGGCGGTGCAATGGATTGGCTGATTTTTGCTATTCGTCCGTTGACTAGTTTGATTGGATTGCCTCCGGAATCTTTACCGATGGCAATTATGCGTCCTCTTTCCGGAAGTGGTTCGTTGGGAATTATGGCTGAAACAATGGCGGTTCACGGACCGGATTCTTTTATCGGCATTTTAACTTCAACATTTTTTGGAAGTTCAGAAACTACTTTTTATGTATTGGCAGTTTATTTTGGTGCAGTAAATATTAAACGAACCCGCCACGCATTAGCCGCCGGACTAATGGCAGATATAGCCGGTGTTTTAGGTGCATTGTTCATAGTTAAATTATTGTTTGGATAATGGAAAGTAATGTAATATTTGATGAAATAAAAAAAGGGATGCTTTTCAACATCCCTTTTTCGTTTGAACAAAACTATTTAATTATTTCCCTACTACTTTAAATTCGATTCTTCTGTTTAATCCTCTTCCTTCAGCAGTTTTATTGTCCGATATAGGATTGGAAGAACCAAATCCTACGGTTGAAAGTCTTGAAGCTGCAACAC
>JALNWB010000087.1 GCA_023231105.1 Ignavibacteriaceae bacterium
CCCGGCGGTTCTGTTCGTGATGAAGAAGTTATTAACGCGGCAAACAAATATTCGTTGTCGATGGTTTTTACCGGTAAACGGCACTTTAAACATTAAGAGGTTTTATGGGAATTTTAGATTTGTTCGGTGCGGATATTGCGATGGATTTAGGGACAGCAAACACCCTTATTTATGTTAAAGGAAAAGGGATTGTTCTCAACGAACCTTCAATTGTTGCTTTTGACCGGAACACAAAAAAAATTATTGCGCTTGGAAATAAAGCCAAGGAAATGCAAGGCAAAGAACACAAAGGAATTCGCGTTACCCGACCAATGCGCGATGGAGTTATTGCCGATTTTGAAATAGCCGAAGGAATGATCCGCGCATTTATTCGTCAGGTGAGTTCAAGTTTTATGAGCGCAAGACGCGTTGTCGTTGCGGTTCCAAGCGGTATTACGGAAGTTGAAAAACGCGCAGTCCGCGATAGCGCTGAACATGCAGGCGCAAAAGAAGTTCATTTAATTGCAGAGCCAATGGCTGCCGCAATCGGTATCGGGATTGACGTTGACGCGCCAATGGGAAGCATGATAATTGACATCGGCGGAGGAACTACGGAAATTGCCGTTATCGCTTTATCCGGAATTGTAAACGAGGAATCGATTAGAATTGCCGGCGATGAAATGAATAATGCGATCATGCAGTTCTTCAAAAAAAATCATAACATTTTAATTGGTGAAAAAACGGCCGAAGCCATTAAGTGCGAAGTTGGTTCTGCAATGCCTTTAAAGGAAGAATTAACTATTCAAGTTAAAGGAAGAGATTTGGTTGGAGGAATTCCAAAAACTACGGAAGTATCTTCAGTTGAAATTCGCGAAGCTTTAACGGAAGCCGTTGTACAAATTGTGGATGCAACAAAACTTTCGCTTGAAAGAACTCCACCTGAACTTTCCGCAGATATTTTAGACCGCGGAGTTATGCTTACCGGCGGCGGCGCTTTATTAAAAGGTTTGGATGAACGGATAAGAATGGAAACAAATCTTCCTGTTCACGTTGCCGAAGATCCGCTTACAGCAGTAGCGCGCGGAGCCGGAAAGGTAATAGAAAATTTAAATCATTATTCAAGAGTACTCATTCGAAATAGAAGATATTAAGCGTGCGAATTTTCGGAAATATTTGGAATCAGTTTAAGGAATATCTCGTTTTAATTTTATTGCTGCTCATTAGTGTTTTGTTTATTTCACGCAGTGATCATCCATCCGTTAAAAACTTAAAGACAACTACCTTCGGCGCCTTTGCGTTTGTCAGTTCAATTTTTTCAGATGTTTTGCATACTTCCGGACTAAAAAGTGAAAATGAAAAGTTACGGAAACAAAATGCAGAGTTAATGCTGGAAGTAAATAAGCTTCGTGAATTTGGAATTGAAAATGTTGAATTGAAAAACTTGCTTTCTGTAAAAGACACAATTTCTTATCAACTAATTCCCGCAAAAATTATATCAAAATCTTTTTCTGCCGATCAAACAACATTCACTTTGAATAAAGGAACAAATGAGGGAATTAAACCCGGAATGGCGGTTATTACCGGTGAAGGTTTAGTTGGAATTATTGAGCGAAGTTCTGAAGATTTTTCTCTTATCAGAACTTTAAAACATATAAATTTTAGAGTCGTTGTTAAAGATCAGCGCAGCAGATTTCAAGGGATTCTTCATTGGACAGGCAGTCAACTTATCATTTCTAATCTACCAAAAACTTCTGAAATGAAACTTGGAGACAGGATCATTACCTCCGAGCTAAGTTCACTCATCGGGCAGCCGTTCCCAATCGGTATCGTGAAAAAAATTATTAATCCCGATGAAGGATATTTTAACAATGTGCTTATCAAACCATTTGTTGAAATTGAAAAAGTCGAAAATGTTTTTATTGTTGCCGTTATTCCGCATAAAATAAAAAATTCAATTGAACTAAATTTTTATAACAGCAACAACCGATGAAACTTGATAAAATTCTCCCGGTAATTTATTTTATCCCGTTAATACTCATTCAAGTATTGATTGTTCCATATTTTGAATTGAATGGAATTGTCCCGGATTTAATTTTGATTTTGCTTGTCTTTTACACTTTAAGATACGGACAATTGTACGGAATTATTTTAGGCTTTATTCTTGGAGCATTAACTGATTTTTCAACCGGAAGTATTTTGGGGAGCTCGATGTTTACAAAAACGCTCTCCGCGTTTATTGCCGGATATTTTTACAATGAAAACATAGTTGGAACAATTATAAAATCACCTATTTTTTTAGGAATTATTTTTCTTACTAGTTTGGTAAATGCAATCGCTTTTTCTCTCATCGCAAATTTCGATATCAGTTTCAACATCTTCTCTTTACTTTTTGACCAGGGAATTCTTCCAGCCGTTTATACTACAATCATTGCAAGCATCGTGATGATCTTTTCTCCAAAGAGGAGTTACATCTAAATGTCCGCAAAGATTTCTCTCTTTGATAGAAAGAAAATTATTTATGGAATTATCATTGCTGTAGTTTCGATTTATATTTTCAAACTTTTTGAAATGCAAATTTTAGCGCATGCACAATTTGACGCAAAGGCGTCAGATAATTCAATAAAAGCAATTGAACAGATTGCATTACGCGGTGTATTTTATGACCGAAATATGAAACTCCTGGTCGAAAACACTCCTGCTTATACAGTACGGATAACCCCCGCTGAATATGATACTTCCTTGAATAGTAAACTTGAAACGATCCTCGATTTGGAAAACGGATTTATCAAAAACATGCTTTTCAAAAATCGAACTTACTCAAAATTTATTCCCTTGCGGGTTAAACGCGGCGCAGACTTTTCCGCTATTGCATGGATTGAAGAAAATAGAGAACATCTTTTCGGCGTTGATTATGTTATTGAAATGCAGCGCGGGTATCCGAATGGAGCAATGGGTTCGCATGTTTTCGGTTATTCAAAAGAAATTTCTCCGCAGCAATTAAAAAAAGAAGAACAATATTATCAACCGGGAGATTTGATCGGATCCATCGGTCTTGAAAAAAAATATGAAAAAGATTTGCGCGGCGAAAAAGGATACAACTATATTTTAGTTGATTCAAGACGGCGTGAAGTTGGTAAATATAAAAACGGGGTGAACGATCTCCCTTCGCAAAAAGGGAAAGATTTGGTCTTGTCAATTGACGGTGAATTGCAAAAAATAGCTGAACAAGAATTAAACGGAAGAGCAGGCGCCGTTGCTGCAATTGAACCTTCCACAGGCGAGGTAATGGTGCTTGCAAGTTCACCTCAATTTGATCTTAATCAATTTTCTTATTTTACGCCGAAAGACTATTTAAGACAATTATTAAACGATCCGTTGAAGCCGCAATTTAACCGCGCTTCGATGGCTGCCCATCCACCGGGATCAACTTTTAAATTATTATGTGCTATTGCCGCTTTAGATTTAGGTGTAATAACTCCTTCTACAACTTTGTATTGCGGCGGTAGTTTTACTTATGGAAGATCGTTTAAATGCCACGGTTCGCACGGTTCGTTAAATGTTATTCAAGCGATAGAAAAATCATGTAATGTTTTTTTCTATCAATTAATTTTTAAAATCGGACTTGACCGTTTGAAGGATTACGCAACACGGTTTGGGTTTGGAAAAAAATTGGGAATTGATATCAATGAGGAAGTAAGAGGATTAATCCCAAACTCAGCATACTATGAAAAAATTTATGGTAAGAACTGGCCTCACGGAATTTTACCCAGCCTTGGGATTGGTCAGGGAGAGGTAAATGTTACTCCGTTACAACTTGCAAATTATTGCGCATTGATTGCCAATAACGGAAAATCATTTGTCCCGCATTTGGTAAGAGGTTATTTAGATGAAAACAAAAAATTTCATTCTTATAAATACAAAGAAGTAAACGTTGGAATTAATCAAAGTGTCTTTGATATAGTTAAAGAAGGAATGTACCGCGTAGTGAACGGAGCCGGTACCGCTACAAATATCCGCATTAATGATATTCATATCGCGGGCAAGACGGGAACAGCGCAAAATCCGCAAGGTAAAGATCATGCGCTTTTTGTTGCCTTTGCACCGTACGAAAATCCGACAATTGCCGTGGCTGTTCTAATTGAGAATGCCGGATTTGGCGCAACCTGGGCAGCTCCGATAGCAAAAAAAATAATTGAAACCTACGTCAGAAGAAGTATGCCGAAAACAGCTGCAACTTCCGACAAGAACAAAATAGAAGTTAAGCAAGGAGCAGAACCCTTTGCGGATTAGTTACAAATTAAACGACCGTTTTGATCTGACGATTTTTTTATCCGTTACACTTTTGGTGGTTATCGGGTTGTTTGCAATTTATAGTTCAACACAGAATACTATTAGCCAAAAAGGGAATTTTGATAAACAACTTATCTCATGGGGAATTTCGCTTTGCGTCTTATTTTTCATTTACGCACTTCCAACCAAACTCTTAAAACCTTCCGCAGTACCTACTTATGCTTTGTCAATTTTATTACTGCTGGTTGTGTTAGTTATCGGAAGAAAAATCGGCGGTGCAAGAAGCTGGATCGCTTTCGGTGGTTTTAGTTTTCAGCCTGCGGAATTTGCTAAACTTGCAACAATTTTATTCCTCTCTAATTTTCTTTCGCGGGAAGAAACAGACTTAGATAATTTAAAAGATATTTGTATCGCTCTGGTTATTGGTCTATTTCCCATCGCTTTAATTATGCTTGAACCGGATTTAGGAAGTTCATTTGTTTTTATCGGAATTCTTCTTGCACTTTTATTTTGGAAGGGAATAAGTATTTTCGGATTGGCAGTGGTGCTTAGCCCCGGTATTGTTGCGGTTGCTTCACTGTTTGGACCAATTTACTTTGCAGTTGCAGTCGGGTTTGTCATCGTAATTCTCTTTTTCTTTAAGAAAGATATTTTTCTCAGCGGTTCAATTTTAGCGCTAAATATTGCATCCGGATTTTTTGTTGATAATATTTTCAACATTCTTAGTCCGCATCAACAAACAAGAATACGTGCGTTTATTGATCCGAATGCTGATCCGCTTGGTTCCGGGTATAATGCTATTCAAGCTAAAGTTGCAATTGGTTCCGGCGGATTTTTCGGGAAAGGATTTTTGCACGGCAACCAAACTCAGCTTCAATTTATTCCGGAACAATGGACGGATTTTATCTTTTGTGTAATCGGCGAAGAGTTCGGATTTATCGGAAGTCTTTTCGTTATCATTTTATTTCTTGTTTTGTTTTTAAGAATTTTACGTCTGGCGTCATTTGCAAAAAATGAATTTCTTAGTTTGGTCATTATAGGAATTCTTACCGTTTTCTTTGTCCACTTTTTAGTGAACATTGGTATGGCGATTGGCATATTACCGGTCATCGGAATTCCGCTTCCCTTTGTAAGTTATGGCGGAAGTTCGCTTTTAATTAATATGGCGATGCTCGGTATTATTTTAAATATTCATCGTTCGAGGAAAGAATCAACGTAAAAAAATAATCAGAGTGATGGGAAAAGATGATTTACTAAATTAACGAACGAATGGATGAATGAGTGCATGGATGAATGAAACAATCAGTGAAAAGTTGAATTATCATTTGTAATTTAAAAAATCATTCAATCATTCTTCCATTCAGTCATTCTTTTTAAAAGTAAACAAGCGTGCAATCACTCAAACAACTAACTTTTGAAAAATATTAATTATGAAAAGTATAGACAAATTTTATTCGGCAGTTACCAACGGTAAACACATTTGTGTTGGATTGGATACCGATATCGAAAAAATTCCGAATCATTTAAAGAATTCAGACGATCCGATATTTCTTTTTAATAAATCGATAATAGATGCAACCCGCGCAGAAGCCGCTGCCTACAAGTTGAACTTCGCTTTTTACGAAGCTTCAGGAATTGAAGGATTAACTTCACTTAAAAAAACTATCGAATATATCGGCGAAGAAATTTTTATTATTGCTGATGCCAAAAGGGGGGATATCGGTTCTACTTCCGCGATGTATGCAAAATCTGTCTATGATTATTTTAAGTTCGATTCCATTACGCTTCATCCTTACATGGGATATGATTCCGTACAACCGTTTTTAGAGTACAAAGATAAACTCAATTTTGTTTTGGCTCTGACCTCAAATAAAAGCGCAAATGATTTTGAAACGCTGACATTATCTACAAGTGAAAAACTTTATCAAAAAGTAATTGCAAAAGTAAATGAGTGGAACAAACAATTTGCTAATTGTGGAATTGTTTTCGGCGCTACTCAAATTGAACAGCTACAAGAAAATATCCAACTAATAAAAGATTTGCCCATCCTCTTACCGGGAGTCGGTGCGCAAGGCGGTAGTTTAGAGGAAGTTATTACTTTGTTTAAACAGCATCATTTTACTCCTTATTTAATTAATGCCAGCAGAAGTATCATCTATGCTTCAAACGGAAATGATTTTGCTGAAAAAGCTGCCGAAGAACTTAAAAAACTTAATGCTGAAATTGTAACTCTTTCTTCAGCGCAATAACAACGAAGAGAATTCCTTTGAAAGAAATTACAATTTATACTGATGGATCTGCAAAAAATAATCCTGGTCCCGGAGGATATGGAGTGGTTTTATTATTTAATGGAAAAAGGAAAGAGCTCTCCGCCGGATATAGAAAAACAACCAACAACAGAATGGAATTACTTGCAGTAATTGAAGGTTTACGCGCATTGAAAGAGAAATGTAAAGTTAAGATTTATAGTGATTCCAAATATGTAATTGAGCCGATTCAAAAAGGATGGCTCGTAAACTGGAAAGCAAAAAATTGGACGCGCGGGAAAAAAGAAAAAGTAAAAAATCCCGATTTGTGGATTCAACTTGATGCATTATTACAAAAGCATGAGGTTGAGTTTTGCTGGGTCAAAGGACATGATGGGAATCATGAAAATGAACGATGCGATTATTTGGCAGTGTCCGCTTCAGACAAGGGGAATTTGTTGATCGATGAAAATTATGAACTCAATGATTAAGGTAACTTAGTTTAAAAAAGAAATTTCTTTTGATTGACCGCCAGCTTTCCGAAACTACAATCCCAGAGTTAATAAAAAGCAAAAATCGAAGAGAGAAAAAATTTGTTTTCTTAATGCACGTCAAAGCGGAAGAGTTGATAAGAAGCAACAAACATCGATGCCAGAGTGTTATAAAACATTGCTAATTGCCTAAAGCTTTCCTAAGTTTCAATAAGAAATTTTGTTATTTCTGTAAATCTTTTTTTACGAAAGGAAAGTTATGAAAAAACTATTTTACTTCTTTTACGTATTATTTTTTATCGTTGGATGTAATAAATCAGAAGATACTACTCCAACCGGACCAACAACAGACCCGGCAGGGTCAAGCCTCAAATCCCAGCAAGCCTATGAATCATTAGAAATTGTTTTTATGGCTTGGGCAAATGGTAGTTTTCAAAATGCTTCAGACTTTGATGCCCTGAATTTTAAGACAGCAAATACTCTCTACAAAGAAGCCATCACACTTGATCCGAATAACAAGGATGCACATCTTGGCGCAGCTATTACAGAAATACTCTGTACTTATGCAGATACCGCTGTTAACCGGATTGTTAAACAATGGGAAAGTTTTGGAAATTCAAATTTGACTCTATCACCCCCGCCAATAAAAAATGCGGGATTACTTTCATCAACATCGCAAATGGTTGTGCCTGTTAATGAGATGGCGAAAAATCTTTTAAAAATTTATTCGATAGCTAAGGTTGATCCTCCGCTGATCAGTGATATGCAAAGGATTCTCCGGGATGCATTCTTGCCAAGAATTAATTACGCTATTGAGCAGCTTGCATTTGTAGAAAATGCCGACACATTTAAATTTAGAGTAAGCGGAAAAATGCAAGGCGATACAAAACTCGCTGCGGTTTTTCTCTATTCAACCGAAGTTATGTTTACCGATGCTTTACTGCAAGGTGTGAAAGCAATGTTGGAAGAATTTCTTGTTTATAAATTTGAGTTGCCTGATTACAAACAGCAATCTCTTATAACCGCGCTACAACAAAACAGCACATCTTTTTTCTATTTAGCAAGTGATGGAACTACACATTCTTCAAATGCAAAGGCTTCGATAAATGCTATGGTTGACAAAATGCTTTTGGGAATAACTAAACTTGAAACTATTTCCGGCCATCAATCTGATGCAGCAATTAAGCTTGGGAACGATGGATTAAAACAAGCTGATCTTGACACAGCAAAAAAATATTTGAACAAAATGAAAACTTCTATGACTAGTCCTATTGATGTTCATATCGATAACGCTGGATCAGACGGTAATCCGATGGATATTCAAGTAAATATCGGGAAGTTTTTTGATAACCCGGTTGCAAATCCCAAAGCTGCATTTTTACCTGCATACACAGTAATTGCAAGCGGAGCGGAAGATATTAATTTTAAATTTACCGCTAACACTTATGCAGAATTCATTTTGCCGGATCCAACTTTTGGCGGAGTTTTTCCAGGTATGACCAATGACAAAATGAAAATGCTATTGCGCATTGACGAAGAATTTGGTTTTCGAATTTACTTCAACACTTGGTGGGATTATTATAATTCTCAGCAACAACCGTTTACGGTCAAAGTTGTTACTGCATCTAAAACTTATTCAAAAATGACGGATAATTGGGGGTGTGCAAAGATTATCATTGCCGATCAAGATAATGTTACTTACAAAGTTTTTGTAAATAACGGAACTTCGGATTACGAGTTGAACGCAAGACCTTCCACTCAATTAATGGTTAAAGCGAAATCCCAAATGGATCACAGTTTTAAAATGGTTATACCTCCGCAAAATCTTACAGCTTATTCTGAATACAGCCAAATACGATTGCAGTGGGATAATTATGATACATACTGGGTAATGAAAGGAACAGGCGCCAACTCAACGCCGGTTGATTATCAAAAGACAAATTACCAAAATAATTTTTGGGATAATAACGTTACCAATGGAATAACATATAGATACCAATTGCGGACATCCAATAATCCTGAAGATTATAACATGGGTTACGGAAATAATTGGGAACCTTTAGTATTAAAAGAAATTCAGTATTCTAATCTTGTTACTATTACGAAACAGTGATAAAATTCGTAATAGCTCTTTCATTTTTGGCTGTGCAATTTGTTTTTGCACAGCCATTTTATTTGAAAAGCGATTCACTTTCAACTGTTACTTTATCAACTTCATATTTCGATTTATTAAGAACAAAAAATTCAACATCAAACACTGCTATTTCGTTTCAAAAAACTTCTGCACAATTTGAGACTTCTTTCGGAGAAGACAGATTATTTTTCTCCATCGAAACCGGGAAGAATAATATTCAAGTTGAAAACGGGATCAGCCTATTACATTTTAAAACCGGGCAGTCAATTCATCGTTTAACCGCCGATAATGAATTCTCGTTCAACCCATTTTTTGCAGAATTGTTTTTGCGGGTAAATCAAATTAGAAGTGTATCTACTTTAGATTATGGAGGAAGTTTTGGATTTAGAAATTCTTCTCATTGGTTTGAAAGATTCAGAATCGGTTATTATTCTTATTCTTTCCCATGGATATTCGGATTGAGATATCAAGATTCCGAAATTGATATTAACAACATGACGATGCTTACAAAAGTTTTTTATGAGATTGGATTTCATCCGATAAAAAAAACCGGGTTAACCTTTCAATATGAAAAATACATAAGTTCAAAAAACAAAAATGAAAATCCGGTTTTTGCCGTTGATGACAAAAGTGCCGGGTCACTAGCAAAACTTATCTTTACCAATTCTTCTTTTATAATTCCTGTTGAAATTAATTTTTTTCATGGGCAGGGTGAAAGTTTTTTTGATCTTTTCTACTCACAGAATTCGTTCAGTCAAAATTCTTTTACGGACGCGCTTTATAATGGAATTAAATTGAAAGGTTCGGAATCTATAGATTACCAATGGATTCCCTCAATATCCATCAGGTATGATTTCTTCAAAGGTTCTATGGTCGGCAATATACAGTCGTGGCCCTTCACATCAGTTCTAACTTCTTTTATTGCTAACAGAATTAATTATCGGCTAACGGGACAGGTTTACCTTTTTTCTTTGGAAGCCGAAAAGCGGTTTACTTTTTCATGTTTTTCAATTCAACCTGAACTTTCACTTCACCAGATTCTACCCGAAGTAACGTTAGACAACTGGCAGCCGTCATATTTAGTTTTTGGAGTGAAAGATTTTTCAAGGAATATTTTGCCGGTAAGAAAAGCGCTAATTGGTAAAATTTCATTTTCTGCATCGTATCAATTAAAATTTTGTACATTTATTTTGCAAGCGGGGCAATTCATTCCTCTTCAAATTATTAAGAAAGAGCTTCCGGCTTCTGCCGTTTCCCCGGTAGTAATCATTACCCAAGCCGGACCAAGCAAAATTGACGGTGGAAGATGGATATCCTTTAGTATCCGCGCCGGTTTCTAACTATTCTCAAAATCAAGAAATATTTTGTTATTTATAGCAAAGCAATTATTTTATCTATCATTTTTAATAAAAAATATATTCTTTTGGCTGGCATAAAATGTGTTGAAATTGGATATTAGTTGTGAATTAAGAAATGAAACTTGGGACTTAGCGGGGAGGTAAGCCCTGAGTTTCATCTCTGTTTAAGAGCAACATCCAGCCGAAATACCCCAAAACTATTTATCTACGAATTAAATTTTATGGCAATCAAAGAAGTGGTTTTCCAAGATCGCGAACTTGTGTGTTATCATTGCGGTGATACGTGTCCGTCTGATTCAATCAGTAAGGATGACAAAGTATTTTGTTGTGAAGGCTGCAAGGTTGTATATGAAATTTTAAATGAAAAAAATCTCTGCACCTATTATAAGCTTAACGAGTCTCCGGGAAAAACACAAAAAACTCTTCCACTGAAAAATAAATATGAATATTTGGACGATGAAGGACTCAACGGCAAGCTGCTTGATTTTTCTGATGGGAAAATCAGTACGATAACCTTTTTTATCCCGCAAATGCATTGCAGCTCATGTATTTGGTTGTTGGAAAATCTTTTCAAAATTCATCCTGAGATTATGCAATCGAGAGTGAATTTTGTTGAGAAAAAATTGTCGGTCTCTTTTCATTCGACTAAAATTTCTCTTCGTCAAGTTGTGGAATTGCTTGCCTTTATTGGTTATGAACCCCAGATAAGTTTTGAAGATGTTGAGAAGAAATCAAAAGATTACGTAAACAAAAAATTATATTATAAAGTAGGAGTTGCCGGTTTCGGTTTCGGCAATATTATGCTTCTAAGCTTCCCGGAATATCTTTCAATTGATGTTTCAAGCGAATCACTTCGAACAACTTTTAGTTATGTTATTTTTCTCATATCGCTTCCTCTTTTTTTTTATTGCGGTTCAGAATATTTTATTTCGGCATTTAAAGGATTGCGGAAAAAGTTTGTTAATATAGACGTCCCGCTCTCTCTCGGCATCTTGGCTTTTTTCGGAAAAAGCTCATATGAAATATTTGCGCACGGCAGCCCCGGTTACATGGATTCTCTTGCCGGCTTGATTTTTTTCTTACTGCTCGGGAAAATATTTCAAAATAAAACCTATGACGTTCTCAACTTTGAAAGAAATTACAAATCCTTTTTTCCAATTTCCATCACCGTGAAAAAAAGCGGAGATGAAAAAACAATTCCTCTTTCCCAATTAAAAATTGGAGAAAGAATTGTAGTAAGGAACGGAGAGCTGATTCCCGCAGATGCAATCTTATTTAGCGGTGAGGGAAATATTGATTATAGTTTTGTAACCGGAGAATCTGCACCTGTTAGCAAAGTTGTTGGAGAAATGATCTACGCCGGCGGAAGACAAATGGGAAGTTCTATTGAGTTAGAAGTTTTAAAAGAAGTTTCACAGAGTTATCTAACGCAATTGTGGAATAATTTTCAAGCAAAAGATGGAGTGGAATTTTCATTTACCGGAATTGCCAATTCACTCAGCAAGTACTTCACCTTTGCTATTTTATTCATTGCATCAACGGCTTTTTTGTATTGGATACGGATTGATGCAAATATTGCGATAACCGCTTTCATAACGGTTCTTATCATCGCTTGTCCTTGCGCACTTGCAATGTCAACTCCATTTACACTTGGTAACACGCTGCGGATATTCGGAAAGAATGATTTTTATGTGAAAAATATTCGTGTCTTAGAAGATATCGCGAAGATTGATACAATTGTCTGGGATAAAACCGGAACCATTACCAAAGCGGGAGAAACAGAAATTGAGTTTGTCGGTGACGCTCTTTCAACCGAAGAGAATACCTTGGTGAAATCCTTAGTCCGGAATTCCAATCATCCTTTAAGTAAAAAGATTTTCGCAGCGATTGAAGGACCTTCTATTCTTAAAGTTGAAAATTTTATTGAAATTGTTGGACAGGGAATTCAAGGTGAAATTGCCGGGCGGGAAATAAAAATCGGTGGAGAAAGTTTTTTCAAATTAAATAAAACTAAGGAAGACCAAGAAACGATTTATGAAACGATTCCGGTTCCCGTAAGTTCAGAAGTATATCTTTCAATAAATGATGTTGTAAAAGGGAAGTATAAAATTCAGAATAAATACCGCGATGAAACTGATTCGGTAATTAAACAAACGCAAAAAAAATATGATTCGTACCTTCTTTCGGGTGATAACGAGACTGAAAAGAACTATTTGGTTAAACTTTTTGGAAACGAAGAAAAAGTGTTTTTTAGACAATCGCCGTTAGGCAAATTAAATTTTATTAAAAAACTTCAGTCGGAGAAGAAAAAAGTTTTAATGCTTGGAGATGGATTGAATGACGCCGGTGCATTAGCGCAAAGCAATGTCGGTATTTCCATTTCAGAAGATATCTTGAATTTTACGCCGGCGAGCGACGCAATTTTAAATGCAAAAATGTTCAAAAATTTACCAACTTTTCTTAACTTTACGACCATAAGTTTGAAAATTATTTATGCTAGTTTCTGCATTTCAATCTTGTACAACCTTTTGGGCTTATATTTTGCGGTGCAGGGTTTATTATCGCCGTTACTTTCCGCCATTTTAATGCCCATTAGTTCAATTTCAGTTGTAGTCTTTACAACAATAACCACTACATTTTTTGCGAAACGGAAAGGATTACTGTGAGTGTTATAGTAGTATTAATACTATTCAGCATAATGGTTGCAGGCGGTTTCCTTGCCGCGTTTATATGGGCTGTAAAAAGCGGACAGTATGACGATAAATATACGCCGTCTGTTCGAATGCTTTTTGATGACAAGGAACAAACTATTCTTAATGAGAAAACCAATAAAACCAACTCTTGAATAAATCTGGAGAATAAATGATGCAAATCGAAACCTTTAAATATGACAATAAGATTGTAAAATATTTTACCATCGCCACAGTTCTGTGGAGCGTTGTTGGGATGCTCGTCGGTTTAATAATTGCCGTACAGCTTTACATCCCCGCCCTTAATCTGGGAATTCCTTATTTAACATTCAGCAGATTACGCCCGCTCCACACCAATGCCGTGATCTTTGCGTTTGTTGGTAACGGAATATTTATGGGAGTTTATTATTCGTTGCAGCGTTTGTGCAAGGCGAGAATGTTTAGCGATTTCTTAAGCAAACTTCATTTTTGGAGTTGGCAATTGATAATTGTCTGCGCGGCAATTACTCTTCCTCTCGGTATAAGTTCCGGTAAAGAATATGCCGAACTTGAATGGCCAATTGATATTCTTATTACACTTGTTTGGGTTGTCTTTGCTATTAACTTATTTGGAACCATTGCCAAAAGAAGAGAGAAACATCTTTATGTTGCAATCTGGTTTTATATTGCAACAATTGTAACGGTTGCGGTTTTACATATTGTTAATTCAATTGAAATTCCGGTAACACTTTTCAAAAGTTACTCTGCTTATGCAGGCGTTCAGGATGCGTTGGTTCAATGGTGGTACGGTCACAATGCCGTAGCCTTCTTTTTAACAACGCCATATCTTGGATTGATGTATTATTTTTTGCCGAAAGCTGCAAACCGACCGATTTATTCGTACCGCCTTTCAATAATTCACTTTTGGGCTTTGATCTTCATTTATATTTGGGCTGGTCCGCATCATCTATTATATAGCGCTTTACCGGATTGGGCTCAATCTTTAGGAACTGTTTTTTCAATTATGCTTATCGCTCCTTCCTGGGGTGGAATGATCAACGGGCTTTTAACATTACGCGGCGCATGGGATAAATTAAGAGAAGATGTGGTTCTCAAATTTATGGTTGTAGCTATTACCGCTTACGGTATGTCAACCTTTGAAGGTCCAATGCTCTCGCTAAAGAATGTTAATGCGTTGGCGCATTTTACAGATTGGATCATTGCTCACGTGCATATCGGCGCTTTAGGATGGAACGGATTCTTAACTTTCGGAATTCTTTATTGGCTCGTTCCAAGATTATGGAACACAACGCTTTATTCAAAAAAACAAGCAAACTTCCATTTCTGGATCGGATTTTTAGGAATCGTTTTTTATGCTTCATCAATGTATTGGTCTGCGTTAGTTCAAACATTAATGTGGAAACAATTCACTCCTGCCGGACTTCTCCAATATCCGAATTTCCTGGAAACAGTTTTACAAATCATTCCGATGTACATTATCCGGTCTGTCGGCGGATTGCTTTATTTGACGGGTGTACTTGTAATGGTTAATAATTTAATTAAAACGGCAAAGCAAGGAAAGTTTGTTGCCGATGAAGAAGCGCAAGCTCCGCCAATGGTTAAAGCTCCTATCAAATATAAAAAGGGGCTCGGTCATCGATGGATTGAAAGCCGTCCGATTCAATTTACTTTGCTCGCTGCCATCGCAATTTTATTTGGCGGTATCGTTGAAATGATCCCGACATTTTTAGTTAAGACGAACATCCCCACAATTTCCTCTGTAAAACCATACACACCGTTGGAGTTGCAAGGGAGAGATTTATACATGCGTGAAGGTTGTGTAAACTGCCATTCTCAACTTATACGTCCCTTCAGAAGTGAAGTTGAACGGTATGGCGAATATTCAAAAGCAGGAGAATATGTTTACGATCATCCGTTCCTTTGGGGATCGAAAAGAACCGGTCCCGACCTGATGCGGGAAGGTAAAAAATATCCGAATGTTTGGCATTATTATCACATGAATGATCCGCGGTTGATGTCTCCCGGCTCAATTATGCCGCCGTTCGCATGGCTCTCGGAAAATGTTTTAGACATTTCAACTACACCAAAGAAAATTTCTGTTTTAAGAAAATTAGGAGTTCCTTATCCCGATGGTTTTGAAAATATTGCAAACAATGAGCTTGGTAAGCAGGCTGATTCGATTGCGCTTGATCTTACTAAAGCCGGTGTTGTTGTTGATCCTGATAAAGAGATAATAGCGTTAATTGCGTATCTGCAAAGATTAGGGACAGACATTAAAGCCAAAAAACAATAGCAGGAAGAGAGAAAGCAAATGTTCAGTAATTATTTAAGTTCAATTGAAGGGATCAGTATTTTCCCTGTTGTATCTTTACTGATTTTCCTTTTGGCGTTTATCTTAACCGTAATATGGGTTTTTCGAATTGATAAATCTTATGTTAAACAAATGGAAAATCTTCCCCTTGATGCGGAAGATGAAAACAGAAAATTTTAAAGGATTTGTTATGAAACAAACTATTCAAAACAAAAAAAATCGATTGGTGCAACTGCTAATCCTGGTTTTCATGTCAGCCTCCGTTACTTTTGGACAAACAAAAGAAATGGATATGGTTGCCTACATTGATAATGCGGCGCTGATTTTCTTACTCCTTGTGCTTATTATTTTCATCGTTCTGTTTTTTAGCCATGAAAAAACGGAGAGCGAAAAAAGTTCGGTTCGTAAACCTGCGCTTTCTAAATTATTATATAACAAATTAGTTGATGCCGCTCCCGTTGAAAAAGAAAAAGATATTTTACTTGACCATGATTATGACGGGATTAGAGAGTTGGATAACAATCTTCCGCCCTGGTGGAAATATTTATTTTATGTAACGATAATTTTTGCCGTTGTATATATGTTGGACTATCACGTCTTCCATTCCGGGAAGCTGCAGGAGGCGGAATATCTTGAAGA
>JALNWB010000088.1 GCA_023231105.1 Ignavibacteriaceae bacterium
GCTAAGCCTTCATCAATTCTACCGGCTTTAACATCTTCAAGAACTTGGGCAAAAAACTTAGGAACAGCTTTTTTTCCGGCAGCTTTTTTAAGAGAAAGTACTCTCTCAACAATAATTGCTACGTCCATGATAGATAAGGTAATGAGCAACGATACAAGCGGACCGCCTGTATAAATTGTTCCTAAAAGATTTAACGGTACTTCTCTCCCTGCACCGTCTTTAAAGTTTGAAGGATCTCCAAAAATTAAAAGGAATATGCCTAATGCGATAGCAAAAGCGACAAAAAACAGACTGACAATGAAAATGGATTGTTTCATTTATTATTTCTCCTCGATAGTGATTTTTTATAAAACACTTTTTGTTTAATAAAATTAGTTATTCTAAACCGTTAATTTAATTCACAAACGTTAGCAAACTTTCTTTTAACAGATATGAATACACATTCTAAAAATAGAGTTTCCTTAATTTATTTCAAAATAAATTAAACTTTATTTTTAAGCTTTTTTCAAATTTCTAACTTGCACGCCAGTATATATATTAATTATTAAGTTTTTAAATTTAAAACTAATAATTATAATAATAGTGTTGATATGTTGATAACCAACGAACTCTTTTTAATAAAACAACTTAGAAAAATTCAATTACTTTTTTAATGTTAGTTTAATCTTAAAAACAAACAGATATATTTCTTTTTGTTTACAACCGTTAAATGTTAACAAGTTTTTAAGAGTTAAAAAAACAAGTTATGAACATGCTAATTCTATCTTGTTTTTTATTGAAACTAACGTTTCCTTAAAAGACTTATCTTTTTGCAAAAGTAAGTCTATTGTAGAGCATGCATGAATAACGGTTGAATGATCTCTTCCGCCAAAATGCAGCCCAATGGTTTTTAACGATGATTTTGTTAGTTCCTTTGATAAATACATCGATAACTGCCTTGCCAGCACAACTTCTTGCTTTCTTGTTTTATCTCTTACTTTGTTTTCTTCAACACTTAAAAATTCACATGTAATCTTTGTAATAATATCTATTCCGATATTTATTTTTTTGGAAGTAGAAATTTCTCTAACAGATTTTTTAACCAGCTCAAGCGTAATCTCTTTTGAGTTAAGTGAAACGTTCGCCAGTAGTTTAATTAAACAACCTTCAAGCTCACGGATATTTGAAGTAATGTTTGTAGCAATATATTCCAAAATTTCATTTGAAATAGCTATACCAAAATCGTTCGCTTTTTTGCTAAGGATCGCAATCCTGGTTTCATAGTCAGGTGGTTGAATATCTGCCTGTAATCCCCAATGAAATCTTGAAATTAATCTTTCGTCCATTCCTTTTAAATCTTTTGGAGCTTTATCACTTGAAAGAATAATTTGTTTTCCTGATTGATGTAAGGTATTGAAGATATTAAAGAAATATTCTTGAGTTTTTTCCTTGTGAATTAAAAATTGTATATCGTCAAGAATTAATACGTCCATAGCTCTGTAATAAGCTGAAAACTCATTTGCTTTATTATTTTGAATAGAATCTAAAAATTCAACAGTAAATTGATCGGACGAAAGGTATATAATTTTCTTCCCCGGTAATTTTAATAATATTTCATTTCCAATTGCTTGAATTAAGTGGGTTTTGCCAAGGCCAACACCGCCGTAAACAAAAAACGGATTAAAAGCAGTGCCCCCAGGGTTTTCACTTATTGCTCCGGCCGCAGCTCTTGCAAGTTGATTTCCTTCCCCTTTTATAAAATTATCAAAAGTATATTTTGGGTTTAATGAGTTTTTAATTTTTTCAACTGGTTTCTGTTGAGGGAAAAAAGAGTTTTCTTGTTTTTTGACAGGTTGTTGACTCTGGTGGGCTTTTGTTTTTTCGGGTTCCTGTTCAAAATCATTAACCACAACATATTCTAATTTGGCTTCATCCCCGGCGGCAGATTTTAGGGCTTTAGTTATAAGAGATTTATAATGCTCTTCAATCCATTCCCAATGAAAATTTCCCGGAAGCTCAACCATTAGAATATTATTTTGACATCCAACCGGTTTTATCGGAAGAAACCACGTGCTATAAGCCATCGGACTAACATTTTCTTTTATAATCTTAAGACAATTTAGCCAAATTCTTTCGGGGGTTAGGGTTTGAGTTGAATATGAAGAATCAAGAGTAATCATTAGTTTTCCACAAAGAAAAATTACAAAATCAATTAAAAATTAAAGAATAACAGCACTATCAATTTATTAAACCGACATTGTTAACAATTTCTTAACATTAAACACGCGCCGGTAACCCATTGTAAAAAAAGAAGATACCGCAAATCGTTTTAAATTAGTAACTTTTATTGAAAACTTGATGACGGTTTTTTCAAGGCGATAAAATGTGAAACGTTTCCACAACAGCAATTTATCCACATGTTATCAACAACCCACATGTGGTTGTTTTCTTACGAAAAAATAGACAGATGAAAGTTGGATTGCAAGTTAAATTTTTGAAAAAGAAATAAAAAATTTTATTTCTTGATTTTTTCTTTAAGGTTTTCTTTTTTACGTGGTTTTTATTCAAAAACCAGTGAAATCTCAAAAGGAGCCGACTTACCAAGTATAAAGGCAAAGTTGAGGGGTAGAAATTTTCATTCTCTTTATAGTTGTTTATTTACCGATAAGTGGTTATTTTTGCTTCCTTTATAATAGGAGAAAAAAATGAAAAGAACTTATCAACCAAGTAATAGAAAAAGAAAAAATAAACACGGCTTTCGTGAAAGAATGAGCTCTAAAGACGGAAGAAGAATCCTTTCCAGACGTAGAGCAAAAGGAAGAAAAAGACTTACCGTAAGTGATGAAAAGTAATGAATTGTGAAACCCTTTTCTTTTGGCAAAAATGAACGGATAAAAGAAAAAAAACTCTTCGAAAAATTATATACTAGCGGAAAGATTTCCTTTTCGAGCAATAAAAAAATTAAAGCTGTTTACTTTTTTGTTGAAGACCGCAATGCCGATTTTCCTAAAGTTGCTGTTGCGGTTTCAAAAAAAGCGGGCAATGCGTTTTGGAGAAATCGTGTAAAGAGACTTCTTCGGGAAGCCTACCGCTTAAACAAACTTCCGATTTCTTCCTTTTGTAAAGAAAAGAAAAAACAGCTTTTTATTGTTTTTTCACCTTTTCTTTTAAATCAAAAAGAAAACAAAACGATTGGTGTTGTTGACGTTATACCGGGTGTTCAAGAGATGCTAAGCGCTATAATTAGAAACGAAGATAAATGAAACATATTTTTATTTTTATTATTAAAGGATATCAGAAAGCAATTTCGCCGTTGTTTCCACCTTCTTGCCGGTTTTATCCAACTTGTTCGGAATATGCAATTCAGGCATTGTCCAAATATGGTGTTTTTAAAGGCAGCGCAAAAGCAACATGGCGAATTTTACGCTGCAATCCATTTAATAAAGGAGGATTTGATCCTCTTACTTAATACAGGAATAGTATGGAAAAACAAACAACAATAGCATTTGTCTTAATTGGAGTTATTCTTATGGCGTGGCTTTATTTAAACACGCCCACCACACCTCCCGCAAAACAAAAAAAACAAGAAATAGTTAAACAGGAACAAACGCAAAAAGTTGACGAAGCAAAAAAGGAAGAAACAAAAGAAATTCCAGTTCAAAAGGATTCAGCTTCTCTTGGTTCCTTTTTTTCATCTAAACCGCTTGCGGAAAAAACAATTGTTGTCGAAAATGATGAAGCTATTATTGAGCTTTCAACAAAGGGCGGAAAGATCACTAAATATTTTTTAAAAAAATATAATAATTGGCAATACAAAAAAACTTCTACTGAGAAACCTTATTACGAAAAAAATGTTCAACTGCTCAATTATTCCAGGGGAAGCAGTTTTGATTTAGCTTTTATTACATCCGAGGGGAAAGCGGTTTCTACAGCCGATTTATCATTTACCCCTTCCGTTACGGCTACTGATTTAAAACTTACAGGAAACGATTCACTCACAATCTCCTTTGTTTACAACACAAAAAACAACGGGTACATAAAAAAGAATTTTACTTTTTACGGCAGCCGATATGATACGCGCTTTACAGTTGAGTTTTCCAAACTGAACAGCATTATTATAAATGGAATGTATGATGTTGTCTGGAATAGCGGTTTGCGATTTGTTGAAGAAAATTCTGTTGACGAAGCCGCCGCTGCAAACGCAAGTGTTTTTTCAGGCGGTGAGCAAATAATTGTTGATGCGCCAAGCGGTGGTGAAAAAACAGAAAAGGATTTCGGAGGAAAAATTGATTGGGTAACTATTAGAAATAAATATTTTGCCGCAATTATAGCTCCTGAAAACAGTGATAACGTTGAAGGCGTTTACATTCAAGGGAATAGCCATCATTGGCAAAACGGAGGAATAAGAGAATATTATTCCGCCCGGTTAAAAATGAAAATGAATAATACCGAAAATTCAACAGAATCATTTTTAATTTATTTAGGACCGGTCAGCTACGATCTTTTTAAGAATTACGGAAAGAATTTTGATAAGATAATCGATTTCGGCGGATTCATTGGGCTGAAAATTATTGTTCGACCAATTGCTGAATATTTAATGCTTCCGTTGTTCAAATTTCTTCATTTATTTATTCCGAATTACGGATTTGTAATTATAGTTTTTTCTTTAATAATTAAATTAGTTACGTACCCTCTTACCAAAAGCAGTATGCATTCTATGAAAAAAATGCAAATGCTTCAACCGAAGATTGCAGAAATAAAAGAAAAATTTAAAGATGATCCAACCAAGCTGAATAAAGAAACGATGAAGCTTTATTCAACTTACGGAATTAATCCTGCCGGCGGATGTTTGCCGATGCTGCTTCAGATGCCGATCTTTATCGCGCTCTGGGGATTATTCCAAACAGCTATTGAGTTGAGACAGCAACCGTTTATGTTGTGGATACATGATTTATCAAAACCGGATATTATTTATCACTTAGGTTTTAAACTTCCTCTCTTCGGAATTGATCAAATAAGCGGACTTGCCCTGCTTATGGGCGTTACCACGTTTGTTCAACAAAAACAAACCGTTAAAGATCCGTCACAGCAAGCGATGGTTTATGTGATGCCGATAATGTTGACGTTTTTATTTATGTCGTTTCCTTCGGGTTTAAATTTATATTATTTTCTTTTTAATTTATTCTCAATTGCTCAGCAGTATTATGTAACAAATTATGGGAAACAAGAAATTTTAGAACCTGTGAAGAATCCCAAAAAGAAAAGTGGTTTTATGCAGCGTATGTTGGAAACCGCAGAACAAAATGCGAAAGTTAAAAACAAAAAATAAACAACAGATATTCCTTCGCTTTTAATGGAGCAACAAAAGGAAAACCGATGTCGAAAAATTTTAAGATAATTCTTTTACCGCTGATATTTGCGACATCGGTTTTTGCTCAACAACAAAAAATTATTATTAAAGCAGAATACTTCCGGAAACAGCTCCCCTTTTCTCTTACACAAAACATTCCAACACCTCAACCAAATGTTGCCCTTGCTCTCAGCGGCGGCGGGGCGAGAGGCATTGCACAAATCGGTGTTCTTAAAGCTTTAGAAGAAAAAAATATTCATGCTGATCTAATTGTTGGAACAAGCATAGGAAGCATTGTCGGCGGGCTCTATGCAACTGGTTATTCGGTCAAGACACTTGATTCTATTGCTCTAACGGCAGATTGGAATTATCTTCTTTCCGTTGATGCAAAAACAAACCGGAGAGATTTATTTATTGATCAAAAAATTTCTGAAGATAAAGCCGTGCTCACACTTCGTTTAAAAGGATTAAAACCGATTATTCCAACATCTGTAAATGATGGACAGCGGCTGTCAAATTATTTAAATCTTCTTTCGTTTCAAGCGCCGGTTAAAGTACAAAATAATTTTGACGATCTCGAAATTCCATTTCGTGCGGTTTGTACAAATTTAGAAACCGGGGATGCGGTAATTCTCAGCAGCGGATCATTAAGCCAGGCGATGAGAGCAAGTTCGAGCGTTTCGTTTTTGCTTTCTCCCGTAAAAATGGATACTCTCATTTTGGTTGACGGCGGGTTGGTTGCAAATATTCCTGTAAAAATCGCTAAAGAGTTTCATCCCGATGTATTGATTGCCGTAAATACAACGGGTGATCTTCATCCAAAAGAAGACCTTCAAATGCCCTGGGTTGTTGCAGATCAATTAGTAAGCATCCCGATGAAACTATTAAATGAAGAGCAGCTCCGTTATGCCGATTTTATCATTTCGCCAAATTTACAAGGAGTTGGATCTACGGATTTTAGTAAAGTTGATTCTTTAATTACTCTTGGATATGTATTTACCAAACCTCTCCTTGAGGCAATTGAAAGGAAGCTTCTATCTATCTACAACCAGCGGATTCATCAAGATGATATTTTCTTTAAGAATGTAACAGTAAATAAAAACAGCGATTTAGGAAAAAATTTTTTAGAAGAAATTGGAAAAAAGGATTCTCTTTCAAGCGGTGATATTCTTAACTATCTTTATCAGAAGAATGCCGCCGGTCAATATGATTCTCTTTCGGCAGAAATTGATACTTCTAACTATCAAACCGAAATAACTTTTAGGGGAGAAAAAGTTAAAACAGTAGAAACCATTCAATATCAAGGGATAACGCGTCTTTCAATTGACACATTAAAAACGATTTTAAAAAAACTTGAAGGACAGCCTTTCAACGGGGTAAAAACATTTTCCGTTATCAAAGAAATTCTTGAGCTTTATCGAATAGCCGGTTACTCATTAGCAGAGTTGGATTCAGTTTCTTTTGATAAATCTTCTCAGCATCTCTCTTTAATCTTTAGCGAAGGTATTGTTTCGAAAATAAAAATTAGAGGAAACTCTTATACAAATCCAACTATTATTTCAAGGGAATTTCCTATTCGCGAAGGAGAAGTTTTCGAATCGGAAAAAATTCAGCAGGGATTAACTAATCTGCGAAGCACCGGGTTGTTTGAAAATGTCTATGTTCAAATTGAAAAAGAAAACGATAAAAAGATTCTAACACTTATTGTTGATGAAAAAATTTCAAACACGGCAAGAATAGGTTTTAAAATCGATACCGAAAACAAACCTCAATTCTGGCTTGATATCCGCGACGCAAACATTTTAGGCACGGCATCGGAACTCGGATTTCTCCTTTATTTATCAGCTCGCGGGCGCTCTTACACCCTCGAACACAAAGCCGACAGGATATTTGATACTTATCTTACTTACAATATTAACACCTATTATAAATCAAATGATGTATTTGTTTACCGGGACGCTCCTTCTTCAAGCAGTAAATTTTTTGATCGTGAAAGCTATGGCGAATACAGACAGGTTTTTTATGGGTTATCAGCCGCAATTGGAATGCAGGTAAAGAAATTTGGTAATGTTATTTTTAAAGGAAAGTATGAGATTAATCAATTAAAAAATTTATATAACCTTCCCGATTACCCAACTCAATTCGCTTTCATCAGTTTTCGTGTTTCATCAAACATCGATACGCAGGATAAATATCCCTATCCCTCAAAGGGAGTAAAGCTCTCCGCTTATTATGAAACGGCACAAAAGGTTAGTGGACTTTCGTCCGGATATACCAATTTCGGGTTTAATTATAAAAGTTATTTTTCAATAAACAACATTCATACGATTGGGGTTGGTTTCAAAATGGGTTTTGCAGATAAAACTCTCCCCCTTACGCAGCAATATTCACTTGGCGGGCAGTATTCGTTTTTTGGAATGCGCGAAGATGAGTTTCGCGGGAGACAAATTCTAGCTTCTTCTTTTGAATATCGTTTCTTGTTACCTGTTAAAGTTTTTTTTCCGACATATTTTTTGATAAGATACGATTTAGGTTCTATTTGGAAAGAGCAAGAACAAATACGTTTTAAAGATCTACGGCACGGCATAGGAGGAACCTTGTCGTTTGATACTCCAATTGGTCCGGCAGATTTTTCAGTTGGCAGAAGTTTTCTCTTTGTAAAAAATCTTCCCGGAAATCCCATTAGTCTTGGACCGGTTTATTTTTATTTTTCGTTAGGGTATTATTACTAATTTTTTTTAGGAGAGTGACATGAAAAGAGTTCTTTTCTTTCTTTCCGTTTTGGTTTTTGTAGGTGTTTCACAAAACAAAAAAGATGACGAAAAATTTCTGGAAAATCTTTTAAAAGAAAACGCAAAATATTTTCCGGTCGTTTTAGAAAATCCGGAAAAATACCGCGTTCAAATTATTTACACAAAAATAGATAAAGCAAAAAACGGGGAAGCAAAACTTGTAACCTATAAATACCACGTAACCGCAAAAAAATATTTTTATCCCGCAAGCACAGTTAAACTTCCCGCCGCTTTATTAACGCTTGAAAGAATAAATCAATTACAAATTAACGGATTAACAAAAGAAACTTCACTCCGCATTGACAGCGCCTATTCAGGTCAAACAAAAGTTGAGTATGATTCTTCTTCGCAAAACAAGCTCCCATCTTTGGCAAATTATATAAAAAAGATTTTTATTGTAAGCGATAACGATGCGTATAACAGATTATATGAATTTCTCGGACAACAATATTTTAACGAAAAGCTTTGGAGAAAAGAGTACCTCAATGTATTGATTAATCACCGTTTTGTCGGCGGTTTAACCAGGGAAGAAAATCGTTTTACAAATCCTTTTACGTTTTATTCTAATGGGAAAATTCTTTACGAACAACCGTTGCGGTTTGATCATTCTCAATATCAAAACGATGTTGAAGATTTATTTCAGGGAAAAGGTGTTGTCGAAGGAGACAGTATTCATCAGCACCCGAAAGATTTTACGTTTTCAAATTATTTTGCTTTGGAAGAGCAGCACGAAATGTTAAAATCTCTTTTCTTTCCGAATTCGGTCGCAGCAGAAAAAAGATTTCTCTTAACAAAAGAAGATATCGCATTTTTGAAAAAATATATGTCAATGCTGCCGCGTGAAAGTGAGTTTAACGAATACCACGATTACAGCCGCTATCCGGACAGCTATGTTAAATATTTCCTTTACGGTGGTACAAAAGATACTATCCCGGATTATATCAAAATTTATAATAAGGTTGGATTATCATACGGCTACTTAACCGATAACGCATACATCGTTGACTCAAAAAACAAAGTGGAGTTTCTTTTAAGCGCGGTTATTTATGTTAACGAAGATGAAATTTTTAACGATGATAAATATGAATATGATGAAATCGGTTTGCCGTTCCTGGCAAATCTCGGAAGAGTTATTTATCGTTATGAGTTGGAGAGAAAAAACAAACGATAAATCCCAAAAATCAAAAAACAAACCCCAAATAATCTTCAAATTAAAAACTGTTTTGACAATTGTTTGTTTGATTTTTGGGATTTGTTTTTTGTAATTTGATCATCAATGATGATGATATCCATGCGCGCCGTGCGCATGTCCGTGAGACAATTCTTCTGCAGTTGCGTCGCGTAAGTCAAGAAGCTCAACATCAAAAGATAAATCTTCTCCGGCAAGCGGATGATTAAAATCAACCGTAACATGTTCGTTGGTAATTTCGGTAATAACGAAAGGCATTTGACTGCCATCGGGAGCGTTAGTCACGAATTCCATTCCTTCTTTAATTTCCATCTCTTTCGGAAATTCGCTTCTCTGCAATACTTGAACGGCGTCATCAAAATATTCGCCGTAAGCATCTGCTGCGGCTAATGCAACAATCTTTTTGCTTCCGATGAGCATTCCGCCGATGGCTTCTTCAAGCTTCGGAAGAATTTGTTCCGTTCCGCTTAAAAAAGAAAATGATTTTCCTTCTGATGTGGAATCGATAATTTCTCCTTCGGAATCCGTTAATATATAATTTATGGTAACAACCTGATTTGGTTTCAATGTTTAGTCCTTTCTGTGTAAAATAATTAGTGATGAAGAAATGATGATAGGGGAATTCTTCAAATTTTTGGGTGTTAAATTACTATTTTCTTTTTCGAGAACATAGGGAAGAAGAGATTATTTCATTCTTTTCTTAAGATTTTCCACAACATCGGCAAATTCTATTTCCTGTTCCGCAAGCATAACAAATAAATGATAAACTAAATCGGAAACTTCGTTAACGATCTCGTGCTTGTCTCTGTTTTTTGCGGCGATCACGGTTTCTATCGCTTCTTCACCGACTTTTTGAATTATCCTGTTTGCGCCGTCTTTAAAAAGTTTTGTTGTGTATGAAGTTTCAGGAAGATCAATTTTTCTTTGTTTGATCAGCGAGAAAAGTTTGTTGAGAAAATCAAGAGAAGGATTTTTTTCAATACCGAAACATGAATAATCTCCGGTGTGGCAAGTATTTCCGTCTGGATTTGCATAAACGAGCAGTGTATCGCCATCGCAATCAAGTTTTATATCCACTAATCGTAGAAAGTTACCGGAGGTATCACCCTTTGTCCACAAGGTTTTGCGCCTTCTGCTGTAAAATGTTACAAGATTAGTCTCTAAAGTTTTCTCAAGCGATTCTTTATTCATAAAGCCCAGCATCAGCACATCTTTCGTTGATGCATCAACGATTATTGCCGGAACCAAACCGTCTAATTTATCAAAATTTATTTCTTCCGTATCGATTTTAATCTTAATCTTATTCATACACTTAATCGTGTTCCTATTTTTTGTTTATTGTGTAGAGACGGGGCATGCCCCGTCTCTACGGAAGTTAATTATAACCTGACAACAATTCCGTTGTCTTGTAAATATCTTTTTAAATCCTTTATTTTCAAAATATCGAAATGAAAAAGCGAAGCGGCAAGACACGCGTCAACAGTGGCTTTGCTGAATGCTTCAAGAAAATCATTTTCACATCCGGCGCCACCTGATGCAATGACAGGGATTCGTACAAGTTTATTTAATTCGGAAAGAAAAGCTAAATCGTATCCGTCTTTCGTTCCATCTTTATTCATTGAAGTTAAAAGAATTTCACCCGCGCCGAGTTCTTCAACTCTTTTACACCATGACAATCCCTCAAGTTCGGTTTCTTCTCTTCCACCTTTTATGAATACTTTATAGACATTGTTTACAACGTTCACATCGATTGCGGCAACAACCGCCTGGCTGCCGAATTGTCTCGCGGCTTTGGTAATCAAGCCGGGATTTTTTACAATCGAAGTATTAAGCGAAACTTTATCTGCGCCGGCTTTCAATAATTTTTCAATATCTGTCAACTCGGAAATTCCTCCGCCAACGGTGAATGGAATGCGGATCGCTTTTGCAATTTCCCTTACAAGTTCAACAAAAGTTTTTCTTTTTTCAACAGAAGCAGTGATGTCAAGAAAAACTAATTCGTCGGCGCCTTCATCCGAGTAACGTTTTGCAAGCTCAACTGCCGAACCGGCATCAACAAGATTAACGAAATTTACACCTTTAACAACTCTTCCGTCTTTTACATCAAGGCAGGGAATAATTCTTTTAGCTACCAACTTGAGCAAGCTCCTTCAAATCAATTTTGTTTTCGTAAATAGCTTTGCCAATTACAACGCCGTAGGGATTAATTTCTTTCACTTTTTTCACATCATCCAAATCTTTTATTCCACCTGAGGCAATTAAGTTGATGTTTGGAAAACGTGCAAGAATCATTTTGTACAAGTCAATATTAGTTCCGGTCAGCATACCGTCTTTTGAAATATCGGTGCAAAGGAAATGTGTTAAACCAAATTGCAAACAGTACTCAATATGTTCGTAAATTGAAATTGTAGTTGCTTCGGTCCAGCCGCTAACCGCAAGCTTTTCGTCTAGCGCATCTACCGCGATGATAAAGTTTTGCGAAGGAAAGTTTTTTACGATTGCTTCAAATTTAATTTTATTTTTTACCGAAATGGAGCCGAGAATGATTTTATCAATTCCAATTTCAAATAATTGCGAAACGGTTTGTAAATTTCTTACTCCGCCGCCGAATTCAATTTTTAACCTTGTTTCTTTTTTTACTTCTTGGATTATTTTATCAACAGAAATTGTTCCGGTTTTTGAGCCGAGTAAATCAACAATGTGAAGCCACTCAAATCCGTGTTGTTCAAATTCTTTTGCTTTTGCAAGCGGAGTTTGTTCGTAAAAAGTAACCTGGTTAAAATCACCTTTTCTTAAACGAACAATCTTGTTTTCGTATAGATCAATAGCGGGAATAATCAGCATAAGGTTATAAAATTCTCCAATAGTTTTAGTCCGGCGTCTCCCGATTTTTCCGGATGAAATTGGACGCCGTAAAAATTATCTTTCTCCAACGAAGCGGAAAAATCAATTCCGTTTTCCGCAGTTGCAATCGTAAATTTGTTCACAGGAACATAAAATGAATGCGCAAAATAGAAGTATTCTTCGTCTTTGATTCCGGTGAAAAGTTTGCTCTCTTTTGTTTGCTTCACTTTATTCCAACCCATGTGTGGAACTTTCGTTTTTGTTTCATCGAACTTCTCGCCGGTTGTTGGAAAAATGCCAAGGCATGAAACGTTTCCTTCTTTTGAAGAATCGCACAACAGCTGCATTCCCAAACATATACCAAGCAGTGGTTTTCCAATCATCCGCATCATTGAAAATAGATTTAACATATGAAGCTGCTTGATTGCAAATGACGCTTCACCAACGCCCGGGAAAATAATTTTATCAGCGCGGCATATTTCAACTTCGTTACTTGTGATAACAAACTTTTCATTAAGCGTTTCAAGAGCATTGGCAACCGAGGCAACGTTGCCGGCGCCGTAATCAATTATAGAGATCATAAAATTCCTTTTGTTGTGGGCAAACTTCCCTCTGCCCGTTCATCAATTCGGCATGCTTCATTTAAAGCTTTTGCAAATACTTTGAAGAGCGCTTCAATTTTGTGATGGTCATTCTTTCCTTTTGCTCGGAGATAAATGTTTGCTTTTAAAGTTGAAGCTAATCCGCGGAAAAATTCTTCCGTTAATTCTACCGGAAAATCTCCGACTTTTTCTCTTTTAAAATTACATTTGAAATTTAAGTACGTTCGTCCGCCGAGATCGAGCGCGCATTTTGCAATGGTGTCATCCATTGGAAGATAGTAACCGTAGCGTTTTATTCCGGCTTTGTTTCCAAGCGCTTCAGTTAAGGCTGAACCAAGCGTAATACCAACATCTTCAACCGTATGATGTTCATCGATGTGAAGGTCACCGATAACTTTTATGTCGAGATTTATATTTGCATGTTTTGCAATTTGTTCAAGCATGTGATCGAAAAATCCCACTCTGGTTGAAATATTACTTTCGCCTTTTCCATCAAGAGAAAGTGAAACAGTAATATCTGTTTCCTTAGTTTTGCGGTGTTGTTTTGCAGTGCGGAGTTGAAGAAGAATATCGTTTACTGCCTCTAAAAAATTTTTATCAGCGATGATAAAATCCGGTTTACGTTTTGTTTCAGTTACGAAAGATATGTTCTCGTTTTGAAATATTTGTGCGAGAGATTTTTCAATTTGAAAAGTATCGTCATCAATTTGAAAGACAAATCCACGCTGGGAAAGTTTCAGCAAACCACTTATTAAACCTGTGGAAAGCTGATTGGAAAGGTCAAAGTAATTTTTATTTATTTGAATAATTTTTTTCATTTCACTTCACTTCTTTCTTTTGTAAAAGAATTTTTAATCCCGAAAGCAACGCATCGTTTTCTTCTTTTGTTCCGATAGTGATGCGCAAACAATTATCCAGCTTTGGCTGCGAACTTCTGTCGCGAATGACAATTCCCTTTTCCGCAAGTTCCTTTTGGATTTCTTTTGCATTCGGAAGCCGAATGAGCAAATAATTTGCATCCGAAGGATAAACGTTTGTTATAGCTGAAATGTCTTTCAATTCATTTTCTACACGAAGCCGTTCGCTGATTATTGCAGAAACAGCACTCTTCTTTTTCTTTTCGTTTGCAATTGATTTTAGAACCGCATACCCCGTTAACGCATTAATGTTGTACGGCGCTTTCACTTTGAACAAATAAGAAATTATTTCTTCATTTGCAGCACAAAAACCGAGGCGCACGCCAGCAAGTCCCCAAGCTTTTGAGAATGTTCTCATCACAACAAGATTGCGGTAATTCTTTACTTCGTCAATAAGAGAAGCGGTAGGTTCGGAAAAATCAATATAGGCTTCATCAACAACAACGATTGACTTATAAGTTCGACATAGTTGGAGAATGTCTTCTTTCTTTAGCAAGTTTCCGGTTGGATTGTTGGGCGAGCAAACAAAAATAATTTTTACTTTAGCGGAATAATGTTTTTCAACTTCCGCAAAATCAATTTGGAAAGAATTGTTAAGCAGTGGCGCAACCGTTTCAACGTTATTAATATCGCAAGCGACTTTATACATGCCATATGTCGGCTCAAGCAGCATCACTTGATTTTCTTTCGGTTCACAAAAAATTCTGATAAGTAGATCGATAATTTCATCCGAACCGACACCGAAGAAAAGTTTGTTTGCATCAACATTTAGCAATTTAGAAACCGCATTCCGCAAATCAACTTGATGCGGATCTGGATAGCGATTTAAATGAAGTTCTTCGAGTTCCTGGAATGTTGAGCCGAAACTGTTTTCATTTGCGTCGAGCAGTATGCCGTCGTTGTATAAGTCGCGTGCGCAAGTATATGGTTTTAATTTTTTAATGTTATTTCGAACAAGATTGTCTATCATGGTTTCAACCTTATCATTACTGCGTTCTTGTGTGCCGAAAGCATTTCTGTCTCTGCCAAGGTTGTAACAGTAGGCGCAATACATTGCAGCCCTTCTTTTGATAATTGTTGAAAAGTGATTGATTTCATAAATGATTCTACACTTACACTGCCGAACGATTTTGCATAACCGTATGTTGGCAATGAGTGATTCGTTCCGCTTGCGTAGTCGCCAACGCTCTCGGTGGAATATTCTCCGAGAAATACAGAACCGGCATTAATAATTTTATCTTTAAAACGTTCAGCGTTTTCTAAATGAAGAATTAAATGTTCCGGCGCATAATTGTTGCTGAATGAAATTGCCTCATCAAGATTATCACAAATTAATACGAAAGAGTTTTTAAGCGATTGAGCGGCAATTTCTTTTCGCGGCAACTCATTAAGTTGTTTTTCAACTACGGCCAAAACGGAATCCGCAAAAGTTTTTGAAAAAGCAAGAAGCACAACTTGAGAGTCAGCGCCATGCTCCGCTTGTGAAAGTAAATCAGACGCAACAAATGAGGAATTCGCAAATTCATCGGCGATAACCAAAACTTCACTTGGACCTGCAGGCATATCAATTGCGCAACCCTCAACATCAATGCTGACCAAAAGTTTTGCAGCGGTAACAAATTGGTTTCCGGGACCGAAAAATTTATCAACTTTTTTAACTTCTTCACATCCGTACGCCATTAAAGCAACTGCCTGTGCACCGCCGAGTTTATAAAATTCTTTTACACCGCAAACCTTTGCCGCAAATAATAGCGCATCGTTTACTTTCCCATCTTTTGCCGGTGAGCATGCGACAACGCGTTTACAGCCCGCAATTGAAGCCGGTATTCCGAGCATCAACATTGTAGAGGGAAGAATTGCACTTCCACCGGGAATGTACAACCCAACATTTTCTATCGCCCGAAATTCTCTCGAACATTTTACTCCCGGCATGGTTTCAACTTGGTAAGCTTTTGGAAATTGTCTTTCGTGGAAAGCGCGAATGTTTTTTGCTGCAGTAAGAATTGCTGTTTTAATTTCATTTGAAAGATTTTTATTCGCTGAAGAAAATTCATCTTCACTTACAAGAATGTTTTCACCGGAATAGCTATCAAATTGTTTTGCGTATGAAAGTGCCGCTGAAAGTCCATTGCGTTTGATATCTTCAAGCATCGGTTTTACAACTCCGAATGCTTTTGAGAAATCAATCGCCGGACGCTTTACGAGCGCTTGAATTTCATTCTTATTCAGTTTATTTAACTCAAAGATTTTCATAAAATCATGTTTTCAATTGGTAATAATAAAATTCCCGAAGCGCCTTCTTGCTTCAATTGATCGACAATTTTCCAGAGCAGATCGGACGGAATTACCGCATGAACAGCCACCATATTCGGATCGGCAAGAGGAACGATGGTCGGGCTTTTGATCGACGGAATCAATTTCTCAATTTTTTCCAAAGCGTCAATCGGAACATTCA
>JALNWB010000089.1 GCA_023231105.1 Ignavibacteriaceae bacterium
AATTCCATCGATAATTATCTGCACGGCTTTTTCAACCGGAATAAGAAACGGCATGTCAAATTCATTTTTATCGGTCATCGGAGTTTTAACAAAGCCGGGCTTAACGGTTAGAACTTTTATGTTGTGCTTCTTCAATTCTACACGAAGACTTTCAAGATAGATTGAAGCAGCGGCTTTGCTTGCGCAATAAAATCCACTGCGCGGGAAACCGCGGTTTTCCGCAAGTGAAGAAACGCCTACGATCATCCCTTTTTTTGTTTGAATAAAATCGGGAATTACTTGTCCGGCGCAGTAGATCATTCCCAGCACATTTACGGCAAATGTCTGCACGGCTTTTGCGGATTCATCTTTTCTCACATCTGTTCTGAAGCTGACGCCCGCATTAAGGACAACAATATCAATTGAACCGAAAATTTTTTTTACCTGGGAAAAAACTTTTTCTACTTCATCTTTATTGGAAACATCGCACTTATAAATTTTTACCATCACATTATACTTCGAAACTTGGTGCGCAACAATTTCCAACTCTTCAATTCTGCGGGCAAGCAGCGCTAAACTGCATCCTTCTTTTGCAAGTTGAAGAGCAAGATTTTTACCGATACCGCTCGAAGCTCCGGTAATAACAACATTTTTTCCGGTTAATTTCATATTGCAAGTTTCCTTTTTTATCTTTTGAAATTTACTTAAATTTTTTGAATAGCAGAACTTATTAAACGGTTAGCGGTAAAATTCATCTGAAAACAGCAAAAACATTTTGGTTGGCAGCTACGCCGCGTTAAGGTATATATTCCCATCGGATATTATTTGCCGCCGACTGCAAATTATTTACTCCTCTTCCTGCCACGTAACGGTTTTCGTCTTTTTTGTTTTTTTCAAAGGATGATTTCCCAAAAAGATTTAAAATTCCTCCGGAAATCCTTATCTTTGTACAAAAATTATTCCAATGTTTAACAGCAATTTTATACCGATAAATGACGTTTTACTCCGCAAAGAAGTGGCGGAAACTCCTTTTGCCTGCGATCTCGACAAATGCAAGGGGGCGTGCTGCACCCTTGAGAGCGATTTCGGAGCGCCGCTTAAAGAAGATGAAATAAAAGAAATGGCAAATGCCCTTCCCTTTGTTAAAGACATCATTTCCGAACATCACTGGGAAGAAATTGAAGAGAACGGTTTTTACGAAGAAAAAGACGGCGAACTTTTAACTCGAAGTATAAACCATAAAGCATGCGTTTTTGTTTATTTTGAAAATGAAATTGCTAAATGCTCGCTGGAAAAAGTTTTTTTTGAGGGAAAGACAACATTTCAGAAGCCGATTTCGTGTCATCTCTTTCCGATTCGTGTTTCGGAATTCGGCGGAGACATCCTTCGTTTTGAAAAATTTTCCGAATGCGGCCCGGCGCTCGAAAAAGGAAAAGAAGAAAACGTAACTGCTTTTAAATTTTGTCAAAACAGCTTAGAACGCAAATACAGTAAACAATGGTATAAAAAAGCAAGAGAGATAACTGGAAAATAACTATGCTTTCACTTTCACAACGCTTATCGCAGCAGCAAAAACTTTCACCCCAGCAAATTCAATATCAAAAACTGCTGCAGCTAAATACGATGGCGCTTGAACAGCGGATAAAAACCGAGCTTGAACTTAATCCGATTCTTGAAGAAGATTTGGAATTAAAACAAGAAGAAAAAGAGCCGGATGAAGTTGGTGAAGAAATTGAAGATTCCGATTACAGCGAAGAAGATGAATTCACCGTAGAAGATTACATGAATGACGAAGATTATTTTGACGATCCTTCGTACAACAATAATTCACAAGCGGATGTAGAAAAATTTCAACCGACTGCGCCGCAGCGGGAATCTCTGCAAGAATATTTACTCAATCAATTTTACCTGCTTAACTTAGCCGAACCGCTTGTGCTGCTCGGCGAAGAAATTATCGGAAACCTTGATCAAGACGGTTACCTAAAACAAGACCTTGCAACCATTGTAGCCAATTTGGAAATGTTTGATCACGTAAAAGTAACTTCGGAAGCGGCTGAAAATGTTTTAAAAGAAATTCAAGTGCTTGATCCAATCGGCATTGCATCCAGAAGTCTTCAAGAATGCCTGCTGATCCAGCTTCAGCACGGAACTTTTGATCCGTATTATTCTTATTTAGCAGAAGAAATGTTGAAAAATCATTTTGATGATTTTGTTCAAAAAAGATTTGACGCTACGATGCAAAAAATGTCGCTCAGTTCGGAAACGCTGCGCGCCGTTCTTGATTTAATCCAAAAACTTAATCCAAAACCGGGCGAAGGAAATTTCGAAATTGCCGAACTCAACCAAATCACTCCCGATTTTCTCCTTGAGAAAGTTGATAATAATTTTATTATCACTTTAAACGACCGCTCCATGCCCTCGGTTACCGTTAACGCGGCATACATCGAAATGCTTAACGCAAATAAAGGGAAGAAGAAAATTTCCGACCGGGAAAAAAACACCTATAAATTTTTGCGGGAAAAATTTGAATCGGCTAAATGGTTTATCGCCTGCATTGAACAGCGCCGCGAAACCTTATTAAAGGTGATGCGTGCGATACTTGAGAAGCAAGTAGCGTTTTTTGAGAAAGGTCCAAAATTTCTCCGCCCGATGATCTATAAAGATATTGCCGAAGAAATCATGATGGACATTTCCACCATCAGCCGCGTGGTAAACGGAAAATTTGTGCAGAGCGTACAAGGGGTTCACGAACTGAAATATTTTTTCAGTGAAGGATTGGCAACGGATTCAGGCGAAGAAGTTTCAAACAAACATATTAAAGAGCGCATCAAAGAAATCATTATAAAAGAAGGTAAACAATCGCCACTCAGCGATGATAAAATTGCCGAAATTTTGAACGAAGAAGGAATACACATTGCGCGTAGAACCGTTGCAAAATACCGCGAGCAGTTGCGGCTTCCGGTTGCACGTCTGCGTAAAACATTATGATCCTTTTAATAAATGTTCTTCTTATCATTTTTCTGTTTTCTATTTTTGGATGGCTGCATTCTTTCCTGGCTTCAAATAAAATTAAAGAAACTGTGCGAATAAATTTTCCGCGGTTTCTTCCTTTTTACAGGCTTGCTTACAACGTGATCTCGCTTCTTACTTTTTATTTGTTTTGGACTTTCTCGCCAAAACCGGATGTTATACTTTATGACCTTTCTTTTCCTTTCGACTTACTAATTCTCGTTCCACAATTCGTTAGTCTGCTTGGATTATTGTGGACATTAAAATTCATTGACGGAAAAGAATTTTTCGGCATCAGCCAAATACAACGCTGGAAATCCGGCACTTACAAGGAAGAAGAACTTGATGAAACATCTTCTCTGCAAATTGAAGGACCATATAAATTCAGCCGTCATCCGATTTATTTGTTTTCAATTTTATTTCTTCTCTTTCGCCCGACGATGAATCTTTTTTATTTGGTTTTTGTTCTCTGTTCGCTAATTTATTTTTATGTCGGTTCTGTATATGAAGAAAGAAAATTAGTTGTACGTTTCGGCGATGAGTATGTTTCATATCAGAAGAATGTTTCTAAAATTTTTCCCGCAAAATCGTTGCTTAAGTTTTTTGTAGAAAGATTTATCTGGAAATAGTTGAAGTTTTTCTTATTCACTTAAAAAAAAGTTAATTTTGTTAAAAGATTTTAGAGGATTACGATGCCAATAGATATTAGATCAACAACCATTATCGGAGTTATCCATAACGGCGAAGCCGCTCTCGGCGGCGACGGACAGGTTACGCTCGGCAACACGGTGATGAAACACAACGCCATCAAAGTTAGGAAAATTGCCAACGGAAAAGTTCTTTGCGGATTTGCCGGAGCTTCTGCCGATGCTTTTACACTGATGGAACGCTTTGAAGATAAGCTTGAACAGTTCCGCGGCAATGTAAACCGCGCTGCCGTTGAGCTTGCAAAAGAATGGCGAACGGATAAATATCTCCGCAAATTAGAAGCGATGCTTGCGGTAATTTCAAAGGAAAACGCTTTTATTATTTCCGGCAACGGAGATGTAATTGAACCTGATGATAAAATTGTAGCTATCGGCGCCGGAGGAATGTATGCGCTTGCTGCCGCCAGGATGTTGAAAAAGTATAGCAAACTTTCTGCAAGTGAAATTGCACAGCAATCATTGCAAACCGCTTCGGAAATCTGCATTTACACGAACGACAAAATTCACGTTGAAACTCTTGATAAATAAATTGAAATAGAAATGGAAAAAATTTTGAGAAAAGAATTAACTCCCAATCAAATTGTAAACGAATTAAATAAATTTATTATCGGACAAAACGAAGCTAAACGCGCCGTTGCTATTGCTTTGCGAAACCGCTGGCGTCGTCAGCAGGTCATCGGAATTCTTAAAGAAGAAATAATGCCGAACAATATCATTTTGATCGGACCAACCGGAGTTGGAAAAACAGAAATTGCGCGCAGACTTGCAAAACTTTCAGACGCTCCTTTCATTAAAGTTGAAGCGACAAAATATACGGAAGTCGGATATGTCGGTCGCGATGTTGAATCAATGATCCGCGATTTAGCCGACGTTGCCGTTAACATGATCAAGGCAGAAAAAACCGAAGAAGTAAAAACCAAAGCTGAAGAGCTTGCCAATGAAAGAATTCTCGATCTGCTTATTCCGCCGGTAAAAAAACCGCTTGAGAATGGTGATGAAAATAAACTGGAAGTTACTTCCTCCGAAGAAGACCCGGTTATGAATCAGAAAACACGCGAATGGATGCGCACTAAATTGCACAAAGGAGAAATTGATAACCGCTTGATTGAATTTGATATCACAACCTCTGCCGTTGGTATGCAAGTGTTGGGACCTATCGGCGGTGATGATTTGGGAATCAACATACAAGAAATTATGTCAACTATGCTTCCGAAGAAAAAGAAAAAAAGGAAAACGACGATCAGCGAAGCAAGAGAAATTTTTTCAGCGGAAGAAGCTCAAAAATTAATTGATATTGACGCGGTCCAGAAGGAAGCAACCGATCGAGTTGAAAATTCGGGAATTGTTTTTATTGATGAGATTGATAAGATTACAGGAGGCGGGCGCTCCGGAAGCGGACCCGATGTTTCCCGCGAAGGAGTTCAGCGAGATCTGCTTCCTATTGTTGAAGGCTCAACCGTTAATACAAAATACGGACAGGTTCGCACCGATCATATTTTATTTATTGCTTCCGGCGCGTTTCACGTTTCAAAGCCGTCCGATCTTATTCCGGAAATGCAGGGAAGATTTCCAATTCGTGTAGAATTGAAAAGCTTAACCGAGCAAGATTTTATTAAAATTCTTACCCTCCCGGAAAACGCTTTGTTGAAACAATATTCCGCACTTTTAGAAACTGAAAACGTTATGCTTCATTTCACTGAAGAAGGAATAAAAGAAATTGCGCGCATCGCTTTTGAAGTGAATGAGCAAGTTGAGAATATCGGCGCACGCCGTTTGCACACCATATTAACAACGCTTTTAGACGATATTCTTTTTGAAGTCCCCGACAAAATGCCGAAAGCCACCGTAAAGATCGATGCAAAACTTGTGAAGAAAAAATTAGACGCGATTGTAAAGAATAGAGATTTAAGTAAGTACATTCTTTAAGATTGTAACACAGAATACTATTCTGTGTTACATAAAAGCAATTAAAAGGCTCGATGATCTCGAGCCTCTTGTTTTTAATTTATTCTTATGCTTCCCGCTTTCATTTATCCAACTCCTCTTTCAATTTCCGTTCAAGTTGATTTTGCATCGGTGTGTTTTTTACATCCGCTAAACGTTTTTTCAGATATTGTATCCGATCTTGTTTATTCGAAATCACTTCTTTATGAAAATCTGTTTCATAATAATAGAACGTTTTAGACGTCCATGTATAATCTTCCATAAACTTTTTGGCAATTTCCTTCTCATGGGAATTGTCATCAAGCCACACCCTGTATAATCTGGAAATTTTCGATAAAATTAAAGGTGCATAGGCACTATTAGGATGAGCTGTGAATAGTTTTTCAAGATCAACTACTTGTTTTTCCGGGTTATAAAGTGTTTTTTTCTCATCTATTTCAACAAACGACTTATAAACAACCGCTTCACTCCCTTCCGGTTCAACTATTTTAATTACTCGTTCGGTCGAATCACGTTTGCTATCCCTCAAAAAAGAAAAATATACTTTTATTATGTACGTACCCTTTTCAAAAAAATCATGAGAATAGGCAGTACGTTTAACTCCAAAATGTACATTTAGTTGAATAACCTTAAATGCTTCATCATTTGGTTTAAGTTTTTTGCATAGTGGGGAAAACAGCCCCCGACCTGTAAAACCTTTTGTAATTTTATCGGCTTCATTGAACATTTTTATATCAACGTAACCCGATGTTTGAATCGTATTGCTCGTGTTTATTATGCTTACTCCAATGTCAACTATTTCACCAACCAGAAAAGTGTTTTTCTGCAAATATACTTCATACCGAAACGGTTGTCGAATAACAGTACTGGTCTGTGCATTTGAGGTTGAACAAATAGACAAAGTTACGATTGTCGAAACAAAAAGAATGAAGGAAGAAAGAAAATTGTGGAAATGTTTTCGCTGGTTCATGTCTGAAAAAATACGCATAGTACCGCTCTTCTAAATTTTTTGTTTTTCTTTGTTGTTAAAGTCTCAAGAAAAAAGGAGAGAAGCAAATCCCCACTGTGAATTAGCTATACGATTTTTTATTCACTAATTTTTCTTTTTTGAACTTTTTTCTCCTTATTCCGGTTTAATCATTAAGAAACTAACAACAATAAACATCGGACAATGAAAATATACTATTCAATTTTGATCATGTCATTTTTTCTAATTTCAACGTATGGCTGCGAAAAGAATGATGATAAAACCACATTTAATAAAAGGGAAACTATGGATACTGTTTCAAAACTTGATACCGCAACATTCGGCTCCGGATGTTTTTGGTGTTCTGAAGCTATTTTTGAGCGAGTAAAAGGAGTACACAAAGTAATTTCCGGTTATGCCGGCGGCTCTGTTGAAAAGCCGACATATGAAGAAGTCTGCACTGGAAAAACCGGACATGCGGAAGTATGTCAAATTATCTTTGACCCTTCAGTCGTTCCTTTTGGTGATCTGCTCAAAATTTTTTGGAAAACGCACGATCCGACAACGCTGAACCGGCAAGGCGCGGACACCGGGACGCAATACCGCTCAGTAATTTTTTATCATTCGGAAGAACAAAAGAAACTTGCCGAACATTATAAGTTGGAGCTCGATAAATCTGGCGCGTGGGAAAATCCGGTTGTGACGGAAATTTCTCCGTTCACCAATTTTTTTCCGGCGGAAGATTACCATCAAAATTATTTTGCGAATAATCCTACGCAGGGTTATTGTTCATTTGTAATTGCGCCGAAAGTGGAAAAGTTTGAAAAGGTATTTAAAGAGAAGTTGAAGTAGAAGAAATTTATTATGTAAAGACGCGGCATGCCGCGTCTTTACTTTAAATCTTACTTAAAGCTTTGTAAATGCTGAACGTAGTTTACTGCACCACCTTCAACGTAGCCGGTAACACCAAGCTCACTTCCGTCTTTCCGAAGTAACACAATCGTCGGATATCCCTCTATTTTATATTGTGCCGCTAACTGTTGGTTATAAGATTTGGTTTCGGGGGTTTGTTCTTTTTCGCGCGGGAAATCAATTTTAACAAGCACTAAATTATTTTCTGCATACTTGACAAATTCATCTTTTGAAAAAACTTCGTCATTTAATCTTTTACACCAGATACACCAATCGGAGCCGGTAAAATTTAACAGCACGGTTTTATTTTCTTTTTGAGCAATTTTTAGGGCTTCATCAACATTGTCGTGCCAAGAAAGTTTATCGGAAGAAGGCTTGCAGCCGAACAATGATAACGAAAGCAAAAGCACGAACGAGACAAAAAAGGTTTTCACGTAATTCTCCAAAATAGTTTTAGAATAGGATGATAAAATTGATTTTAAGATTCAACCGTTTCCAAAAGTTTAAAACGAATCCGTAATACTCCTTCATTAAAATCTGATGAGATTATTTTAAATCCGCCTATCTCTTGAGTTGACTGTACATGATAGCCAATGCAGGGGCAATCATCATAATCACCAATAGAAATGATGCGCAAAGAGTCGCCGGCTTCTTCCGGCAGGCGTTCTAAATTGAATTTAGAGGAAGCTTCTTCTTTTGAAATAAAAGATTCCGTAACCCGAAGGTTCGCAGTTATAACTTTATTCACTCTTTCTTCAATTTCAGAGACTTCTTCTGCGGTGAGATCTCTTTCGAAATGATAATCGCACTTTGATTTTTTCTTTTCGATATGCGCGCTGAACGATCTTCCTTTATTAAACATTCGCACCATCGTTTGGTTAAGAATGTGTTCGGCGGAGTGCATGCGAGGGTTGTAATCTTTGCTCATAATTATTTCAGAATAGTAAGCGAGACGGTTATTCAAACTGTATCGCAAAAAATGTGTTTCTTAAAATTTATTTTCTTTCAAAATCGATGTGCATGCTTTTGAACTCGTATCACCGTCGATCATGAACATTTCCATTTCACTATGTTTATCATCAAGATATTTCATTGTCTCGCGGACTTTCATATCTTTTCCCGTCATCGGATCAACAGAAGTTCCATTGTAAGTAATCGTTTTGGTAGCGGGATCGAACTTGCCTTGCAGAAACATAATTCCGGTTCCCATATTATCTATCCACGTGCTGTAGAAAGATTTTTTCGCGTTATCATACGCTTCAAGTCCGATGCCTTCCATCGGCATTCCTGAAAAATTCCCCGAATGTTTTGATTGAAGATATCTTCCTCCAAGGATCATTTCATTTACCGAGTTTCCTTCGGCTATGGTTGGTGGAGTGTTGGGAGCCATCCACATAGTAATTTTTGCTTTCCATTGACCCACGCATTTCTCAAGCATTTTATGCATATCACCCGGCGTCATGTAATCCATCCACATTTTCATTTCCGGAGTCATTTCCTGATTGGTCTCCTGCGCAAAAGAAGGAACCGAAAAGAACAATATTCCCAAAGCCGCGAACAAAGAAAACATTTTCATAAGAACCTCTTTTTTAGTGATATTATTTTAAAGAACCGTACTTTTAAAACGAAATAACTGTGGAAAAAGTTCATCTAATAAGGATCATATTTTCCCTAAAAGTTCTTTTATCGAATCGAAAATCGGTACGCCGCACCGCTGAAGATTTTTGCGGTTTTGATGTCCGCTTGCGACAAGAATACAATCAGCGCCGATTTCTGTTGCAACTTCAAAATCGTGAGTTGTATCGCCAATTAAAAGAGCTTCACCGTTATTCAGTTCTAATTTTTTCATCAATTCTTTCCCGAGTTTAACTTTACTAGAAGCATAAATGTTGTCGAGTCCAACGAGATGCGAAAAATATTTCGTCAATCCACAGCTTTCAACAACTTCAACCAAAGTATGCTGGCTGTATGCCGAAAGGATTGATTGATCAATCTTCATAGAAGAAATTTTTTCAAGTAACGGCAAAGCTGAATTTGATAAACCGCATTCATGCTTTCTTCGCTCGTATTCATCCATCCACTCTTTGCCAACTACTTCGAAAGATTCTTTTCCAAAATCGAATCCTGCGGTTACGTAATAATCTTTCACCGGGAAGGTGAAAATGTCTTTATATTTTTCTAGAGAAAGAGGGAGAAGATTTCTTTTTGAAAGAAGACTGTTGACGATAGAAACACAAACTTCTACGTCGTTAAAAAGAGTTCCGTTCCAGTCCCAAATAATGTGTTTGTAGTTTGAAATCATTCCTCGCCGGCTTTCTCGTTTATTTCGATCACTTCAAATTTATTGCCGTCAAGATCATAAAAATTAAAAAGTGAGACATCTTCGGACGCGGCAAAGTTATCAACAACAACACCTTTTTTCTTTAATGATTTATAGACTTGCTCGGCGTTTTCACAATTAAAAACCGCATACGTATTTCCCTGGTTTATTGTTTCACCGGTATCGGTTCCATCAAGCTGCCAAAGCGTCAAAGTGGTGGTTCCCGCCATATCGAAAATGGTGATCTTGCTTTCGTCGTCACTGTACACCGGAAAGAAATTTAAGTTTTCAATGTACCAATTTTTTGCTTCTTCCATATTTTTTACTCGGATAATTATGGTATCGAGCCTGGTAAATATCCCGGCTTTATTAACTTTTATCTTCAATATTTTCCTTTCAACATAAATTTTTGAATCTTTCATTTAAAGCTAATAAATTGACACCAAGATTTTTACAGAAATGAAGTTTATTGGTTGTAACCTTATAATTATTTGTAAGTCTAAAAATAAAAATAGGAGTCGAAATGAAAAGGAAAAATGTCTTTTTGCCATTATTTGTAATGGCGGTGCTTGCAATGCAGTTTTTAGGAACGGCGCTTCCAGAAGATTTATCGCTGCTTCATGAAAAAACTTTTGCTACAACTCCCGGAAAACTTTTAAAAGTTGAAACCCAAAGCGGAAGTGTAAAAATTGAAACTTGGGACAAGAATGAAGTTCATATAAAAGTTTACGGAAACGAAAAAGCTAAAGAAAAATTAGAATTTAAATTTGAAGAAGAGGATTGGGGCGTTTACATCGCTACAAAAAGGAAAGATAGTTTCTGGGGATTTAATTGGGGACGCTCACTCCATGTTCGTTTTGAAATTATGGTTCCGAAATCATACAACACTAAAGTTTCAACCTCCGGTGGAAATATCGGCGTTAGAAATTTAGCCGGTAATATCGATGGAAAAACCTCCGGCGGCGATTTGAAACTTTACGATAATGTAGGAAACACTAACGTTTCAACTTCCGGCGGCGATGTTATCATAAAAAACAATAAAGGAAATACAAAAGCTTCTACATCCGGCGGCGATATTTCTGTTGTCGATTTCAAGGGTGATCTCGAAGTTTCCACTTCCGGCGGCGATATTGACTTGAAAGGCGGCAACGCAAGAATTGACGCTTCTACTTCCGGCGGTGATGTAAAATTAGACTATTGGGGAGAAAATCTCGGAATCGATTTATCAACTTCCGGCGGTGACATTACCGTTTATTTACCGGCTGATTTTAGTGCGAAAGCAAATTTAAAAACTTCCGGCGGAAGCATTAGCTGCGAACTTACAACAAACAATGTAGTAAAAATTTCTTCTTCCCGCTTTGAAGCCGACCTAAATAAAGGCGGAAAAAATTTAACATGCCATACTTCCGGCGGTGATATTGAAGTGAAGAAAAAGTAAAAAATCTTTTCTCAAATAATTACCTTGAAGGATGAAAGTCCTTCAAGGTTTTTTTTGCAATAAATATTATTTTAAAATTATCATCTTCTTAGTTTGAATAAAATCACCGGCGTGCAATTGGTAAAAATAAACGCCGCTTGTAAGTTGTTTGCCGTTAGTTGTGTTTTGTGTGTTAAAATTTACTTGATACTTTCCGGCTGGTTTTACTTCATCCACCAACGTTACAACTTCATTGCCAAGAATGTCATATACTTTTAAGCTAACTTTACTTGAAACCGACAATTGATAGCTAATAACTGTGCTTGGATTAAATGGATTTGGAAAGTTTTGGTGAAGAACAAATTCTCTTGGCTGAACAGTTTCATCGTTAACATCGGTTAAAAATTGTGAATAATAAAAATCTCTAACCTGAGTTGCCACATTTCTCAACTCTGTGATACTGTTAAGATTACTGGTTCCTCTTGCAAGCAGTATTGCAATTACAATTTCTTGCGTGTCTTCCGGCGCCAAAGTAAATTTTTCCGTTGAAGTGTACAATCTTCGATCTCCTCCCAAACTTGGACCATTGGGCCACCCCTCTCCTTCATACCAACCAGTTTTTACAACTGGATCTCCTGCCAAAGCAATTTTTACTTTCTGTTGAGTATTTGGGTCTACCATTGGGAGTGTATCTCTTCCCAATCCATTCATAAAATTATACCAATGAACGGTTCCTATGTATTGGTTCATCGGTGGATCAGAAAACGTACCTGAACCCATTTGTTTTAGCCCGGGGATATTCGCTCCGATTCTAATATTTTTAATTCCTTTTCTCCATTTGCCGTCAATCAAACCGCTGTCGCTTTGCGCAGATTGAACATAAGGATTTTGCAAATATAAATATCCAATAGCTGGTGGATTTTCACCATAAAAATCTTCATCATTATTGTCGCCGTTATAACAATAGCTCATTTGAAGAGTGGTATCGATTCCTATAAAATCATCCCCGGCAAAACCTAAATCAGGATCTGACCAATAACTCAATGCCATCTCTTCAACGGTTGTTTGGCTTTTGTTAATCAATTTATATTTCTTAAAGACGACATCTTTTAAATAATTTTCTTGCGCAAATCCAAACACCGTGCCCTGTAGTTCCAAACCAATCGGCGGACTGCCGTAACAAGAGTCTGATTTTGCCGAATCTCCATCATTGGCAACAAACCAAAGCATTTCATCGCCAAATATTTTTGGTTTATCAACTTCTAAAGAAAATTTTCCATCATGGTCAACATCTTCATACGGAGCGCCTAAGTAACCGGGCCAATTCTTGTAATTATATTCATACCGGTCTTTCTCTGCGCCGGAAGTTTGTTCCCAATTTTCCTTTAGCTTCCAAATTCCGAAGAGTGAATCATTTGGATTTCCAAAATTATTCAGATCAATCATGTTCCCTGGTTTAATGCCGGTGCGGTACGTACTTCCGTTTACACGAACTTCACCGTTCACTTTTCCACCCCAAACCAATCCATCTTGATATACTACTCCTTGTGGATTCTGGCTCATAGACCAGAATAATCCACCACCATCTGTCCTTGGATCGTGTGATGATCTTCCATCATTATAAATCCACATGAAAATATTGTTTATGGAAAGATAGTCTTGCGCGGGATTGATTTGAGAAAAACCCATACAAGTAAAGACGAAGAAAAGATAAACCGTTGCAGCAAACTTATTCATTTATAAAAACCTCCTTATAAATTTTATCCTACATTGTGAAATTAAGCAATTTAGAATTTGTTGTCAATTTTACTTTCAATGCGAACAAACATCTTTCGATTTTCTCTTAAAGAATTTTAACCTTTTTTTAAGTAGTCTTTTAGAAAGTTTTAAGCTAATTGAAATTATGTTTCACGAACAAATTAGGAGTTTTTATGTTTGATACAAGTCATCTTCATCCAATGATTATCCATTTCCCAATTGCTCTATTGCTCGTAGGATTTCTTGCAGAAGTTGTCGGTCTTATTTTGAAGAAAGAATTTTTTACAAAAGCCGCTTTCTATTTATTGATATTAGGAACGCTGGGAGTTGTTGCCGCTTATATTACGGGCGATATTGCCGGTGACGGTGTTTCGGAAACAGGACAATTAAAAAACGCATTGGAAACTCATGAACACGCAGCACAATTAACTCTTTGGTTAATGGTGGGCGCCGCCATTGTTAGAATTGCTTTGATCTGGATGAAAAAATTTGACGGTGTATTCAAATATGCGGCTCTTATTCTTTTTCTTGCCGGAACTCTTTCTGTTGTGCGAACCGGTTATTATGGCGGCGAATTAGTTTACAAACACGCTGCCGGAGTTCAATTTAATTTTGGATTAGATCAAAACACAAATAGTTCTGATACAACTACTGTCGAAGAAGATGACGACTAAAAATTCTATTTCATAAAACATAATTTCAATAAAATAAATGGAGACAAAATGAAAACATTAATCAGTTCTTTAACTGTTCTTCTGTTGGTCGTCTTTGCATTCAACAATGCAACGGCATCAAAATTAGATGCAAAAGTTCAAACAGTTGCAAACCTTAAAGCCGCGTTCGAAGGCGAATCTACAGCCAGCGCCAAGTATGCCGCTTATGCAAAGAAAGCAAAAAAAGAAGGTTACTCTAAAGTTGCTTTGTTATTTGAAGCCGCCTCAAAATCAGAAAACGTTCATGCAAATAATCATAGCGCAGTCTTAGAGCAATTGGGTGAAGCTGCACCAAAAGTAACGCCAAAATTTGAAGTAAAATCAACAAAAGAAAATCTTCAAGATGCTGTTAAGGGTGAAGGTTATGAGGTTTCTACAATGTATCCCGGATTTATAAAAACATCTGGAGATGGAAATGTAACGTTAGCAACAATCTCTTTTTCTTACGCTTATAAAACCGAACAGAAACATTTGGCGCTTTATAAAAATGCACTTGAACAACTCAACGCCGGAAGAGAAAACACACTTGCGAGTCAATATTTTGTTTGCCCGACTTGTGGAAATACTTATGATATAAAAGCTCCAAAACGATGCGGAATTTCGATGACCCCAAGTGAAAGATTTATAACAATAAAATAAGTCCTATGACTATTTTGTTAATTGCAGAGCCGGTTTGTAAAGACCGGCTTTTTTATTTTAAAACAATCATTTTTTTTGTTTGAACAAATCCGCCTTCTGCCGAACCTGCTCTCAACTCGCACAAATAAATACCGCTTGATAGTTGTGTGTTGTTAGTTGTTTGTTGAGTGTTAAAATTAATTTGATATTTTCCAGCCAGTTTTTCTTCGTTCACTAACGTAGCAACTTCATTTCCAAGAATGTCATAGATTATCAGTGATACATGACTGCCAGCTGCCAATTGCCAACTGATGACTGTGCTCGGATTAAACGGATTCGGATAGTTCTGGTACAATTCAAATTTATCCGGCGGAATATTTTGTCCTTCATTAACTCCGGTTGGTGTATAAGGAAAAATATATTCAAGCATAAAATCGATGTTGGCACGCCACAAACCCCAGCTATGTCCTTCCGGCAACTCCGACCAATTGTAATCGTACTTTTTTGCTTCAAGTGAATCTCTAAAATGACGCATGTTCGGATAAAGCGGCTCGTACGTTCCCCACACCATTGAAAATTTAACTTCTTTTTTGGGTGAAGAAATAAAAAGATTGTACGCTTCATAATTGTTCTCTTGAAATGCGCCGGAATGCAATCCGCAGTTGCCGAAAATTTCGGGATGGTAATAACAAATTAGTGCGGAAATATTTCCGCCGTAGGAATCGCCAAGCACTAATCTTCTTTTGGGAGATTGTTCTGTTTTATAAACTGAATCGACAAACGGAACAAGTTCGTTTACAAAAAACAAGCGATATGCGGTCCGTTGTGAAAACGCATATTCATTATTCCGGTTATTTGGTCGTACAAAAACAGCAATTACATTTTCAATTTTCTTTGCAGCAATTAAATTATCAAGTACGTTTACCGCACCGGCTAAATCGATATACTCAAATCCGTCTTGAAAATAAACGGTCGGATAAACTTTCCCTTCAGTAGGATTATAATTTGGAGGCAAATAAATTTTTAATTGATAAGACGTATTTACATTTGTACTGAAAATCGTTTTCTGCTCAACCTTACCGTGAGCTACGGTAGAATCATATTTTATTTCTTTCGGTTGAATATATTCTGGCATCGCTAATTCGGAATTTGGTCCGAATCCACCTGTACAAGTGTTGGGATTGAGCGGATCCAGATACCAAGTACTGCTGCTGTTTATCACCATTTTATAATCAACGCGCGCATTCAATTCAAAATATTTTGCCGCATAAAAGAAGTTTGATTTCGTAACTTTTATCATCGGTAAATTCGGTTGCCAGCCATTAAAATCTCCGGCAATAGA
>JALNWB010000090.1 GCA_023231105.1 Ignavibacteriaceae bacterium
CTTGCAAAACTTTTACGGGATAAAGAACTCGGCAAACTCATTGTTCCAATCGTTCCCGATGAAGCGCGCACGTTTGGAATGGAAGCTCTGTTCAGACAAGTCGGAATTTATTCTCACGTCGGTCAGCTTTATGAACCGGTTGATAAAGACAGTCTTCTTTTTTATAAAGAAGCGCAGAACGGACAAATCTTTGAAGAAGGAATTAATGAAGCAGGCGGAATGTCCTCATTTATAGCGGCTGGAACTGCGTATGCCACGCACGGTGTAAACACAATTCCGTTTTTTGTTTATTATTCGATGTTCGGCTTCCAAAGGATTGGCGATTTGATTTGGGCAAGCGCCGATATGAGCGTGAAAGGTTTTCTTGTCGGCGGAACTGCCGGAAGAACTACTTTGAACGGCGAAGGTTTGCAGCATCAGGACGGAAACACACATTTGCTTGCGTATCCCGTTCCAAACTTGGTTACGTATGATCCTGCATTTGCGTTTGAACTTGCAGTAATTATTCGAGACGGAATCAGAAGAATGTATGAAGAGAAAGAAAAAATCTTTTATTACATCACCGTGATGAATGAAAATTACGCAATGCCCGCAATGCCGGAAGGTTCCAAAGAAGGAATTCTTAAGGGAATGTACAAATTAAAAACTTCTGAGAATTCATCACACAAATTGAAAGCAAACTTGCTTGGCAGCGGAACGATGGTGAATGAAGCGTTGAAAGCTCAAAAGATTCTTGAAGAAAAATATAAAGTCTCCGCCGATGTTTGGAGTGTTACAAGCTACAAAGAATTGCGGAGAGATGCATTGAATGTTGAACGATGGAATTTACTTCATCCAACAGCGGAGCAAAAAATTCCTTACATCACCCAATGTTTTACAAATGATGAAGGTGTAATTGTGGCTTCATCCGATTATGTAAAAACGCTTCCCGATTCAATATCAAAATGGCTCCCGAAACAAATTGTTTCTCTCGGAACAGACGGATTCGGCAGAAGCGAAGCGCGTCCCGAACTCCGTGATTTCTTTGAAGTTGATGCGCGCTACATTGTTATTGGAACGTTGTTCGCGTTAGCAAAAGAAGGCAAGATAAAGTTGACGCAAGTTGAAAAAGCGATTAAAGAATTAGAGATCAATCCGGAAAAATTAAATCCGATGATTTCGTAAGGATTAAAATTATAAATCAATTAGGTTTTTTAAATGAAAGAATTTATCCTTCCCGAATTGGGAGAAAATATTGAATCGGCTTCGATCCTAAAAGTACTTGTGGCTCCCGGCGATATGCTAGAAGTTGAACAAGCTGTTTTAGAAATTGAAACCGATAAAGCTACTATCGAAGTCCCTTCAACCGTGAGCGGAAAAATTAAAGACGTCTTTGTAAAAGATGGTGGAAAGATAAAAGTAGGGCAAGTCATTCTTCGCGTTGAAGAAATTGAAGCGCAACCAGAAGCAAAAACTATTTTAACAAAAACAGAAGCAACGAAGATGGATAATCAAACGCCATCTTCTACTGTAACAGAATTTAAACTTCCTGAATTGGGCGAGAATATTGAATCGGCAAATGTTTTAAAACTCCTTGTTTCTGTTGGAGATGTGATTCAAAAAGAGCAAGGCGTCTTAGAAATTGAAACGGACAAAGCGACCATCGAAGTACCTTCAACTGTTCAAGGAAAAGTTGTTGAACTCTTTGTGAAAGAAGGGACAAAAGCTAAAGTTGGACAAGTAGTTTTGCGAGTTGAAACTTCTATTCAGCAAGCAACTGAAATGAAGACTAAAGTAGAAACGGCTCCAACTGCACAGGAGAAAAAAGAAGAGACCATTGAAATTGTTCGCGGCTCGGCAACGGCAGTAATAATTGATAATCAACCTTCCATAACTTTACATTCAGCTCCAGCAGCGCCTTCTGTAAGAAGATTGGCTCGTGAGATCGGTATTGATATTAACCAGGTTCCCGGCTCCGGTCCCGATGGAAGAATTAGAATGACTGACGTAAAAGCTTATTCTAAAAAATTAAATGAAAGTAGCAGTTCGGTTTCGGGACAAGTTGGAATTGGCTTTAAAACAGAATCACTCCCCGACTTCTCTAAATTCGGTGAAGTTGAACGTAAAGCGATGTCAAACATCCGTTCAAAAACTGCCGATCATTTAAGTTATGCTTGGGCAACAATCCCCCACGTAACCCAGTTTGATAAAGCGGACATCACTGATCTAGAAAAAGTTAGAAAGGGATTGTCTTCCCTTCCTGAACAAGATGGAATAAAGTTAACAGTAACTTCCTTCCTTTTGAAAATTGTTTCTTCAGCAGTAAAAGAGTTCCCGCAATTCAATGCCAGCGTTGATATAGAGAAGAAAGAAATTGTTTACAAAAAATATACGAACATTGGCGTAGCAGTCGATACGGAAAACGGACTTATTGTTCCGGTTGTAAAAAATGCCGATCAGAAAAATATTTTTCAACTTACAAAAGAGATGAATGAGCTTGCTGAGAAAGCGCGCAAACGTAAAATAGGTTTGGATGATTTGCAAGGCGGATGTTTTACAATTTCCAATCTCGGTGGAATCGGCGGAACGTATTTTACACCAATCGTAAATTCACCTGAAGTTGCAATCATCGGTGTTTCGCGCGGTTCGTTTGAACCGGTTTATAAAGATGGACATTTCATTCCACGTTTGATGCTGCCGTTATCATTATCGTATGATCACCGTTTGATTGATGGCGCTGATGCGATCCGCTTTTTGAGATGGATTATTGCGGCTCTTGAAAATCCGTACAAATTTTTAGTGCAATAATACGCTGATTTTTTAGGATCGTTTACGATCAGCGCAGATCATAAAAATTCGCCGCGGCGAATTAATAAATCCTAATCCCATGTTTTTATATTTTATTTCGAAAGATTTATGGAACAAAATAAAAGTGTAGTTGTTATTGGCGGCGGTCCCGGCGGATACGCTGCTGCGTTTGCCGCCGCTGACTTAGGTATGCAAGTATCGTTAATCGATTTAGAAAAAAATCCCGGCGGCGTTTGCCTTTACCGCGGATGTATTCCTTCAAAAGCTTTGCTGCATGTTGCAAAACTTTTAACCGAAGCGAAGGAAGCAAAAGCTTGGGGAATTGATTTCGGCGAACCGAATATTGATTTGGACCGACTTCGCACCTTCAAAAATAAAGTTGTTGCCAAACTTACCGGCGGTTTAGGTAGTATGACAAAACAGAGAAAAATTAATTACATTCAGGGAAGAGCAAGTTTTCTTAATTCATCAACTCTGAAAATTGAAAAGGTTGATGGAATAATTGAAGAATTCAAATTTGAAAAAGCGATCGTTGCGACCGGTTCGGTTATTGCAACAATTCCCTCATTAAATATTCAAAGCAAAAGATTATTGAACTCTACTTCAGCGCTTGATTTGCCGGTTATTCCTAAATCGTTACTGGTTGTCGGCGGCGGTTACATCGGACTCGAACTCGGTTCCGTTTATAACGCACTTGGGACAAAAGTAAGTGTTGTTGAAATGATGGATGGACTTCTTCCCGGTGCCGATAGAGACTTGGTACAATTTCTTGCGAAGCGAATTGAAAAATCTTTTGATAAAATCATGCTCAAATCAAGAGTTCTTGAAATAGTGGAAGTTGAAGAAGGCATCAAAGTAAAAATTCAATCCGCCGATGGAACAATTAACGAAATTGTGTACGATTATGTTTTAATGTCAATCGGAAGAAGACCGGAAACAAAAGGTCTTGGACTTGAAAACACAAATGTAAAAGTCAATCAACGCGGCTGGATTGTGGTGAATCAACAATTACAAACTGATGATGCAAACATTTATGCAATCGGCGACATTGCCGGGGAACCAATGCTTGCACACAAAGCCTCGCATGAAGCACGTGTTGCAGTTGAACATATCGCGGGACATAATGTTGCCTTTGAACCGAAAGCTATTCCCGCAGTCGTTTTCACTGATCCGGAAATTGCGTGGGCGGGTTTGACGGAAAATCAAGCTAAAGAAAAAAATATTGCTGTTGAAGTCGCAAAATTTCCATGGGCTGCTTCCGGCAGAGCGGTAACACTTGATCGAAATGACGGTGTTACGAAATTAATTATCGAACCGGAAACAGAACGCATACTCGGCATTGGTATTTGCGGTCCAGGAGCTGGTGAACTTATTGCCGAAGCAACGCTTGCAATTGAAATGGGTGCAAATGTTAGAGATTTAGCGTTGACAATCCATCCGCATCCAACTCTTTCCGAGACGGTTATGGAAGCGGCGGAAGTTTTCTTTGGACAAAGCGCGCATATCTACAAACCGAAGAAGTAAAGAGTTTTCAATTATAAGAGTTGACATTGTTTGGGTTATTAATTAGTTTTATTTTAAATAAATAATTATTTGTTTGAACTTCTAATTCATATAAAATTTTTATAACTATTTAAATGGATGGGAGGGATGTATGAAAAACATTCTCTTTTTAATTGTTTTATTTTTATTCCTTGGTTGTAGCAAAACTCATGAAATTGTTTCTCCTGAAACGACTTCCAAGGGGAAAATATTCCTCAAGGTTGATAAAACACAAAAACCTGCTGATGTCATTTCGATAATTGCTTACCTCTCACGGGATAATTTCGATACTCTTAAAAATTCCTTAAACCTTGTGACGGATTCTTCTGCGGATATATACTTCGATTCAATTGAAGTCGGCATTTGGCATTTAAGAATTGATGCGACAAATGAGAATTCAAAAATAATCTATACTGGCGAAGCTGATGTAACTGTTGTTGAAGGAATTACTACTCAAGTAAATTTGACCTTACTCCCCTCTTCAAGTGGATATGGAAGTCTTTACATACTAGTTAACTGGGGAACGAATAGTACAGACTGGAATGATTTCAATTTAAATCCAATTTTATCGAAAACTGGTTCCAGTTTTGATGTTGGGGGAATAATCCAACCAAAAGTTGTTTTTGATGAAAACATGTATAAAATGTGGTATGCGAATGAAGCAAACAGCGGGGTTCATAGTATTGGTTATGCAGTTTCAACCGATGGTTTTCATTGGTATAGAAAGGTTGATAAGCCTGTTTTATCCGCAGGAACAAATGGACGTTGGGATTCTTATGGAGTTTCCCTTGGTGCTGTGATTAAAGAGAATGGGATTTACAAAATGTACTACACAGGAAATCCGACTCACGATGGTCCTTATCAGATTGGATTAGCAGTTTCGCCTGACGGAATAAATTGGACAAAAAATCCCCAGCCAGTATTATATGCTGACAGCCTCTTTGAGCCCAACATTACGGCTTCAGAAGTAATTAAACTTAATAACACATACTATATGTATTATTCTACCGTAACATCGAATAGAAGAGTTGTCTGTATCGCTTTGTCTGATGATGGTGTAAAGTGGAAAAGATACTCACAGAACCCTATTCTTTCTGTCACGAAACAATGGGAAGGAACGGGAACTTATTATCCATCAGTAATCAAGAGTAATAATAAGTTACTCATGGTTTATCAAAATTATAATGATCCTGCAACAGCCTTTGGAATGGCATCTTCAACTAATGGAATTGTTTGGATTAAGGATACCAAAAATCCTGTTTTTACAAAAAATGATACTTATAATCACTGGACAAATTATCTTCAAAACCCATCTATTATTCAAGTCAACAATGAATTTCGCTTGTACTATGTTGGTTACAATTGGTCAACTTATGAAGCAAAAATCGGTGTAATAAGAAAATTCAATTAAGATGAAAAGAGGCTGTTCCATATAAACAGCCTCTTTTATTATCTAACTAAAAGTTCACTTCAATTCCGGCAACCGGAAGTAAAGAAAATTGATAAATGTTATCGCGGGTTCCATCTGAATTATATTGATAGCCTGCGATATTTTTTCTGTTATAAAGATTCTGAATTGAGAGATAAACGGAGAGGCTCCATTTTTCGAAATTATATCTGCTGTTTAACGCAATGTCAAGACGGTGATAGTCCGGATAACGCGCCGAATTGATTTCATCATTCTCTACCCAATTTCCTTTACTCCAACGTACTCCTCCTTCATAATATTGTTCATCGGTTTTCCATTCTTTCGGAGTATAAACTTTTCCACTTGCGTATCGATAGCGAACGCTTATTTCCATATCATCCGAAAATGGAAGTATCATACTTGGATATTTTATGTAGAACGGCATTTCGTCAAGATTTTTTCGTAAATCGGCAAACCGTTTTCCAAAAATAAGAGTAAGTATATTCGGGAATTCGTAGTCCGAAGTATATTCTTTCCCTTCGCGTCCAATTCGCGGATCTTTTGTTTTGCTCAACATTTTGGAATAACTCAAAGTACCGTAATAATCTTTAACAAGTTTTTGTTGGATCATCAAATCGATCCCATACGCGTTCTGTTCGCCGGTGTTAGTCCTAACATTCGAGCGATACATCCTATCAAAGAAATGAATAAACTGTTCTGAAACCGGGATATCCGAATATTGCTTGTAATACCCTTCTAAAGTTACTTTCAAACCATCGTCAAGAATATGTTCAAAACCGGCAACGTAATGACGAGCATGCGTGTTTTTAAGATACCGATTTACATTGGCATCTTTATTCGTACCATACAAAGGCCCGTATGTTGGGTACGATTGTGTTTGATAATATTCTCCGTAAGCAAGATTGAAATTTGTAATGCCGGGAATGATATAATAAGAGGCGGAAATTCTCGGACTTACATTTCCTTTTTCACTGTAGGAAAAATAATCATACCGTAAACCAACATTCAGCATCACGCGGTTATCAAATAGTTTTATCTTATCATTTACAAAGAAATAATATTTCTGCTGATCAAAGTATTTGATATCTGTCGTCATTTGAGAATAAGGTTTAACAACTGTTGGTGACCATGTATTCGAGGGGGTCAGGTAGCGGACAGAATCACCAAAGACATAAACGTTTTGTACAAAATCTCCCGAGCCTAAAAATCCACCAAAACTTAATTCATTTTCATTCGAAAGTTTCCAGACAAATTCACTCTTCCCGGCGAGAATTCCGGTGTGGTGATCGTCTTGAACAATTTTTCTTGTATTGAGCAACTGATGGTTATACGATTTGCCTGAGGCATCGAACGAACGCTGAACATAATTCTCATCAATATCAACATAATATTTTAAGTTGTTATGATATACCGTGACGAGAGAATAAAAATTCTTGCTCCAAATACTTTTCAATGAAGTTCCAATCGCAATTTGACTCTGCTTAACATCAATTCGGTTATACCCAACCGAATCTTTGCCGTTGGCAAGCCATTCGCGTGTTACGTCGGCTTCACCGTCAAAAAGTATTTTATCATTCCCGTAAATTCCCGAAACGGAGAGATGATGCATCGGAGAAAGATCGTAACCAACTTTAAATTGGAGATCGTAGTATTTAGGAATTGCCGTTAATCCGAACGAACCCGCGATCAAATCGATATAACTTTTACGCGCAGATAAAACCCATGAACCTTTTCCACTATTAATTCCCCCTTCCAAGATCACTCCCGCGCCAGCCATTGAAAGATTGGCGTTTCCTTTAAGCAAACTATTTCGCGTTCCTTCACGAGTTTCAATACTCATTACGGAAGAAAGTTTATCACCAAATTTTGAAATAAATCCGCCGGTAGAAAATTGGATGTTTTCAATGAGATCAACGTTTACCATGTTGATTGGACCGCCGCTGTTCATTTCATTCGGATAATGATTTGTAGAATGCAACTCCATATTATCATATACCGTTAGATTTTCATTTGGCGAACCGCCGCGGACTAACAATTCATTATTCTGATCATTTGAAAAAGAAACTCCCGCCATTCCTTGCAAAATTCTTTGAAAGTCCTGCGCTGAACCGGGAGACCTGCGGATTTCTTCCGAACTTAAAACTACTGTTGCGAGATTATTCACTTGAATTGATTTATCAAAATAATCGCTTTGTACAACAACTTCGTTCAATTCAACATTTGTGGGATTCAGTTTAATCACCACAAAACTTTCTTTCCCCGATTTAACGATAACGTCCGTCTTCACCATCGGTGCATATCCTATCGAACTAACCTTTATCGAATAACTTCCAACCGGCACAGAGATTTTAAAATTTCCATTCACATCGGTTGCACCGCCCGTGTTGCTCCTTTCATTTACGACAACATTCGCTCCAATAAGAATTTCACCGGAAGAAGCATCTTCCACGCGCCCGGTTATTATCGACTGTTGCGCAAACACAGCTCCAAAACAAAAAAACAAAAAAATGAACATAACTTTTGTAACCATATTTTCCTCGTTTTATTTTTACTGAAAAAATTTCTTATCTAACATTTTAGATATTTTAAGGAATAATCCTTTTAGATGTTCGTCGGGAATCGTTGCCAGCCGTTTACGGATAATGAGTGAAGCTAATCCGTGAGAAAATCCCCAAAGTAAGAATGCTGTTGCCTCGACATCAATATTTTTAATTCCCTTTTTCTTGAAGACTTCTTCGATTGTTCCACTCAATAAATTAAAAGCGCGATCATCCGTAAAACAGGTTTCTTTTTCACGATCGATAGGTGCGCTCATAATAAACATCAAATCATAATATTCGGGATTTTCCATTGCAAACTTCATGTAAAGTTCTCCCATTTCATCCAACCGTTTTTTCACATCTTTAATTTTTAGACATTCGGCAAGTGTGTCATAAAACTTGTCGAATGCGACTTTTTGCAGAGCATTGAAGATTGCTGTTTTATCTTTGAAATAGAGATAAACAGTTGCCGGGCTATATTCAATAGCGTCGGCAATTTTTCTGATCGAAACTTTATCGTACCCTTCCGACAAAAAGAGTTTCATCGCGGAGTCGAGAATTTTTTTTCTCATCACTTCTTTATCAGATTTTTTTCTTTCGGCAATTCCCATAACATTTCCTCGTTCTTTTACTAAACAGTGTTTATTTTTTATACGCAAGATAATTTCTGAACTGTAAATATCAAAATCTTTTTTCATGAACGGAAAAATATTTGTATGAACGGAAACCGATTTCTAAACATTTTCTTTCCGATTCTGCCAGAGTTTCCTATTTTCGTAAAGAAAAAAAACGAAAGTCCCCCATGAAAAAAATGTACTTACTTTTGCCGGTTCTCTTTGTTCAATCTTTTTTTGCGCAAACTATCCCTCTTATTAAAGAAGAACGTTTGATGAAGTGTGTGGAATTTCTCGCTTCGCCTGCAATGCAAGGAAGACTTGCAGGAAGCAAAGAATACAATAACGCCGCCAAATATGGCGCTAATGAATTTCAAAAAGCCAAACTAAAACCATTTGGCGATGAGAACTATTTTCAATATTTGAACATAGAATACAACCAGATTTTGCCAGGTGAAGAATTTTCCGTTATTCGTGCTGATGGTTTGAAAAGAAAATGTGAATTGGGGAAAGATTATATTTACCGCGGATTTTCCGGTTCGGGAAATATTTCTGCACCTGTGGGCTTTTGTGGATACGGAATTTCTGATTCTCTTTATGATGATTACAAATCTGTTGATGTAAACGGAAAAGTCGCGATGGTTTTTAAATATCAACCTAAATGGAATTTACAAAATCATGGTTGGCAAAATGGAAATCCGCGAGAAAAAGCAAGAGTCGCGTTTCAGCATGGTGCGGTAGGAATTTTATTCGTCTCATTTCCAAATGATGAAAAACCGCAACTTCCCATCGGCAGCGTTATAAGCGGTTCAGGTGAACAGAATATCAACTTTCCTGAATTGCATATTGACATTCCTATCGCAGATGAAATCTTAAACGGAACAGGCTTCACTTTAAAGAATTTGCAAACAAAAATTGATTCGACGAAAAATCCTTTCTCTATTTCAACTAAAAACAAAGTAAAAATAAAAGTGGAAACTGATTATGCAAAAGAGAAACAAACGATGAATGTTGTCGCTTTACTTGAAGGAAAAGATGAGAAGTTGAAAAACGAATATATTATAATCGGCGCTCATCTCGATCACGTTGGCGGACAAGGAGGAAAAGTATATTTCCCCGGTGCAAATGATAATGCTTCCGGCTCTGCCGCGGTTATGGAAATTGCTCATGCATTTACTGATGGAAAAATTGAAAACAAACGTTCGATCATTTTTGTTTTGTTTACTTGTGAAGAGCAAGGTTTGTACGGCGCAAAATATTTAGCAAATCACTTGCCGGTAAAGCAAGAGCAAGTTGTTGCAATGATGAATATGGATTGTGTTGGTTATGGCGACAGCATTCAAATCGGTAACGGGAAAAGCGCTCCGCAGCTTTGGCAAATTGCTAGACAGATTGACGCGAATAATGATAAGATGATGATTGAGACAACCTGGAACGGTGGCGGCGCTGACGCTGGTCCATTCCATGATAAGGGAATTCCATCGATTTACTTTGTTACGAAAAACAGTTATGAACATCTACATCAATTAACAGATAAATCGGAAACGCTGAATAAATCTCTCTATCAGCAGATCACTAAACTTGCTTTTCTTACCGTAAAAGAAATTGCCGAAGGGAAATATCAAAGAGAACCGGTGTTGAAATAGCTTTAATAATTTAGACCTCGAAGGAGAAGGATCACATTCACCTTACACCTTCGAGGTCATCTATAAATCACTTCATCAAAATAAACTTCCTCGTTTCTACAAAATCTCCAGCTCTAAGTTGATAGAAACAAATAGGAGGAAAAAACCAAGAAATTCAAGTGCAAGTTTCTTCTAAGTGATATTGAATTATTGGTAAACAGCAAACATTTTTTTATCTTTGATTCAATAATAAATGGTTAGGCTTGAAAAATACTATAAAAATATATGAAGTAACTTTCAGATCTATACAAAGAAGCGTTAACGTTGTTTTCTTTTTATTTCTTCTTGCCTCACTACAACTTTTCGCAGAAGAATCTCTCTCTCATGATGAACCTATCGTTCTTCAGCTAAAATGGAAACATCAATTCCAATTTGCCGGATATTATGCGGCTCAACTCAAAGGCTTTTTTAAAGATGAAGGCTTAGACGTTACAATTCTTCAGGGAGGTGCGGAAACAAATGTTATCAAAGATGTGCTTTCAGGTAAAGCTCAATTTGGCGTTGGAGTGCCTGATATCTTGTTAGAAAAAATGAATGGCGCGCCGGTTGTTTTGCTTGCATCAATTTTTCAACACTCCCCCGCTATTATTATTTCAGACGAAAATAAAAACATTGAAACACCCTCTGATCTAATCGGAAAAAAATTAGCCGTTGTTGAAAAGAATGGTGAAGCGCAAATAAAAGCGATTTTATTAAAAGAAGGGATTCCCTTAGATTCTGTAAAGTTTTTGCACCATTCGGGATCCTTCAAAGAACTTCTTTCCGGTGAAATAGACGCCCTTGAAGCTTACGTAACTATTGCCCCTTATTATCTTAAACAAAAAGGAATAACTCCTTCCATTATTAGACCCGAAACTTACGGAGTTGATTTTTATGGCGATTTAATTTTTACATCCGAAGATGAGGTTGAAAATAATCCTAAAAGAGTTGAAGCTTTCCGCCGTGCTTCATTAAAAGGCTGGGACTATGCTTTAAAACATACGGACGAAATTATTAACTATATTTTAACTTTTAAAGATCTGGATACCATAGTTACTCCACGATTTTTATTAAATGAAAGCGCCGAAATTAAAAAATTGATTGTGCCGGGATTCGTTGAAATTGGTCATACTAACAACGGACGATGGCAAGCTATTGCGGAAACATTCAAATCTCTTGGTATGTATAAAGGCGATTACTCTCTGAAAAGATTTTTTTACTCACCTAAATTAGGAGTTGGTGAAGATTGGTTTAAAGTCGGAGTTATTTCTTTTGGATTGATCCTCCTCCTTACTATAATCATTTCCTTCTGGGTTTATCAACTCAAGCGGATTGTAAAAAAACGGACACAAGAATTAACAAGTGAAATTGAGCAAAGGGAAAGATCAGAAGTACTTGTAAAAGAAAAGGAAGCCAGTCTTCGCGCAATTTACGATAGCTCCTTGCAAGTCCATTTATTACTAAACAAAAACGGGGAAATAATTTCATACAACAAAAAAGCAAATGAATTAGCTAAAAAAGTATTTGGGAAAGAAATTAATCTTTGCGGAAAAAGTGTAGCTGATTTTTTACCATCTACCAATACGGAAAACTTCAAAGAATATTTTAAGCGAGGTCTGGAAGGTGAAAGTTTTCATTTTGAAAGATTAATCCAATGGGAGAATATTGAGCCGATTTGGTTTGATCTTTTATACTTGCCGGTTTACGAACCTTCTGGCGAACTTATCGGCATTTCCCTTAATGCAATGGAAATTACGGAAAAGAAAAAAACAGAGAAGGTTCAAAATGCTTTATATCAAATCTCGGAAGCAGTAAATTCTTCAGACAATATCAATACTTTGTATAAAAAAATACATGATATCTTGAAAGAGTTAATGCCGGTGAATAATGTTTTCATCTGTCTGTATGACGTGCAAAAAAACATCATTCAATTTCCATATTTTGTAGATGAATACGATACTCCGCCGGAACCTCAGCCTTTTGTGAACCTTGAAAAAAGTCTAACCGGTTATGTATTGAAAACAGGCAAAGAACTTTTAGCAGACGCAAAACTTGATCAACAATTACAAGAACAAGGGGTGCTTACGTTAATAGGTGAACCGACGAAAATTTGGCTTGGGGTTCCGTTGAAGGTTGATGAAACTGTAATTGGAGTAATAGTAGTTCAAGATTATCATAACGAAAAAACTTACGGCGAACCGGAGAAACAAATTCTTAATTTCGTTTCCGAACAAATTGCGTTAGCAATAGACAAAAAGAAAAAAGAAGAAGAACTAAGACAATTTGCCGAGGAATTAAAAAACCTCAACGCAAACAAAGATAAACTCTTTTCTATTATTGCGCACGATTTGCGAAGTCCGTTCTTTGCATTACTTGGGCTTGGAGAAATTCTTTCAAATGAAATTGATTCTTTAACAAAAGATGAAATTAAAAAATTTTCAACCGACTTGTATAATGCCATCTATACTCAGTTTAAGTTTTTAGAAAATATATTGGAATGGGCGCGGCTTCAGCTTGGTAAAATTGATTTTAATCCTTCTAAAGTAAATTTGTATAATAATATTGTTGTTGTGTTTAATCGTTTAGCCGGCGTTGCCGAAAGGAAAAACATTCGCCTTATTAATGAGGTTGACGAGACCGTTATGGTTTATTCAGACGAGAATGTACTTCAGTCAATCCTTCACAATCTTATTTCAAATGGAATAAAATTCACGCGGGAAAACGGTGAAATAAAAATCTCTTCGATTCAAAAAGATTCTTTCATTAATATTATTGTGCGAGACAACGGCGTCGGAATTAAACAAGAGGATCTGCCAAAACTTTTTGCCATTGACCAGCAATACTCACAAAAAGGAACCGCTAACGAACGAGGTACAGGCTTGGGATTAGTTATCTGCAAAGAATTAGTTGAAAAACACGGCGGGAAAATTTGGGTAGAAAGCGAAGCGGGCAAAGGAACAATTTTTACTTTCAGCATTCCCATTTCCGAAAAATAAAATTACTCTTCTCCCCACTCTAAAATATCAATTCTAACCTCGGTTAAACCATCGTTAAGCATATCAAGTTCTTGGGCGGCTTTTAGAGAAAGATCGATCTCGCGATTGTTTATATCGGGCTTTCGGTCATTTATTCTTACAACAACAGATTTTTGATTCTTCAAATTGGTAACGCGGCAAATTGTATTAAACGGGTATGAAATGTGAGCGGCGGTTAAATCGTTCATATTAAAAATTTCACCGTTTGCAGTTTTTCTTCCGTTGAATTCATCAGCATAATAAGAAGCAATTCCTGCGAAAGTTTCAATTGTTCTTTGTTCGGTAAAAATTTTTGATTTTTTATATCGAAATGAATTTTCTTCTTTATCGCCATTCGTTTTTTCATAACGGAGCGTAGAAGTGCACGAAACGAGAAAGAAAGGAATCACAAAATAAATTAGTTTCTTCATTTGCTTGAAGAGTAACGAATAATCTCCACTTTTTCGATTGTGATCAGTCCGCCCGATTTAGTTGATTCGAAAAGCTCATCCAATTTTCCTTTAAAGGATTCAATCTTTTCCAGGGTATCAACTATTTCAATCACGATTGGAAGGTCTTCGGATAAGCGAAGAATTTTGGCTGTATGAATGCGGCTGTCTTTTCCGAATCCCATTATTCCTTTAGTAACGGTAGCGCCCGCTAATCCAAAGGCTTTTGCTTCAAGCACAATTTTTTCATAGAGAGGAATTACCCCGGCTTTATCGCTTTCACCGATAAAAATTCTGATTAATTTTGCTTCACCTTCAAGATGCATTTTGAGCTCCTTATCTACTTAAAATATATGCTAAATAGACACCGAGTATCGAAAGAAAAACACTTGCAATAATGTAAACCGACGCTAAAATAAATTCCGAATCGAGCAAAAGTTTTATTGATTCAAAACTAAAAGTTGAAAATGTTGTAAAGCCGCCGCAGAAACCTATCGTTAAAAAAAGTTTTACAGGCTGGCTTATAAGTTCCCGCTCATCAAAATAGAAAATGATAACTCCAAGTAAAAAACTGCCGAGCAGATTGATGATGAGTGTTCCGAAAGGGAAAAAGAATGGGAGAAATTTATGAACAAAATTAGAAAGCCAATAGCGGGAAACTCCGCCGAGTGCAGCTCCAAGTGAAACAAAAAGATAATTCATCGTTTAATTAAATTGGTCGAATATATTCAATTCTTATAGCACGATCAGCGGAAGCGGCGCTCCATTTTTTATTGTTGAGCAAATCGCGCAGATCAAATCCAAGTGTTAAGCCTTCGCCCACGGACCATCGGATGCCAAGGTTCAAATACCCGTTCCCTTTGCCATAAAATCTTGCCGCGTTATCGTTAAACGCAAAATCATATTCTAACACTGCAGAAATCTTTTTCCCGATTGTTTTTTCGGCACCGATCATTAAATTTATAAAATTATCTCCGTCTTTGCTTTCAAGAGAATAGTTGGCTGCAGCATTTAAACTTAAGTAGCCGAGAAATTGAAAATTCTTTGAACCGCTTACAAAAAAACCGGGAGATTTAATACTGTAACGATTTGTCGAATCAGAAAATTCACCTTTTCCTTGCGAATCAAACCCCAAGGTTAATGAAGGATAAGAAAGTGATTCCCCTGAAATCCGAAAGCGTAAATTTACGCCGGGATATTTATACCATTTCGGTGAACCGGAACCAATGATGTTTGCCCCGCCATAAGAAATACCGAAGGAGATATCCTGGAAAACTCCAACTTCCATTCTTCCTACAACAACTCCGTTTGGTAAAATATCATTTGAAACACCGACACTTCCTTTTTCAAGAATACCGGAAGAGGGCATATCAACC
>JALNWB010000091.1 GCA_023231105.1 Ignavibacteriaceae bacterium
GAAACATCATGCTGAAATTCATCAGGGGATTTCTTGTTCTCCCATTAACACACAATATTGTTTTACAGATGCAGGAAGAAAATGTCCTGATTATGTTTGTATGCACAGTTTAAGCACAGATAAAGTATATAACACAGTAGTAGATTTTCTTATTAAAGAAAAAATTCCAAAACGTATTTTATAAATTGTTGATAATAAATAAGAAAGATTTAATGAACTTGCTTCAAAAAATAAAAAAATATATTCCAGAAGGTATATGGAAGTTTGGTGCCGGAGTAAAAAAGAGTTATTACAAATGGCAATATCTTCGAGGTAAAAGACCGAAGGTAACTGCTGAAACATCCAAAGCATTTGCCAGGAGAGAAAGGGAAGATTTTTTTACGAAATATTGTGTTGGGCAAGGTTTAGATATTGGATTTGGCGGCGATTTAATTGTCTCAAATGCAAAGGGATATGATTTTGAACATGGTGATGCTCAATTTCTTAACAATATTCAAGATGAAACCTATGATTTTGTTTATTCGTCACATACATTAGAGCATCTTGACGATGTAGTAACAGCTTTAAAAAATTGGTATCGAGTTGTTAAAAAAAACGGATACTTGATTCTTTATATTCCTCATCGAGATTTATATGAAAAGAAACAAACTTTGCCTTCACAATTTAATGATGGGCACAAACATTTTTTTCTCCTCGATAAAGATGAAGAGCCGGATACATTTGGAATTTTACCTTTAATTACGCGAACCTTGAACTGTCACGAAATTATTTATGCAAAAGAATGTTCCGAAGGACATACGATTACTGACCCACTACTCCATAGTAATGGTGAGTATTCGATTGAAGTTGTGATTAAAAAGATAAATAATTAGTTTTTACAAAAAATGACTTCTTTACTATTAACTCAAAGAAAAAATATAGTCATAGGATTATTACTTTCTTTTTTAGGAATACTCATCAGCAAATATATTTTTGTGGGAATAGTAGTGCTTTTATTTCTCTTCTTGAGTTTACATTTTGGTGAAAAATTTTTATTGGTTTTTGTTATCAGTACATTTTTGCTTTTAACTAGTACGATAAGTCCCGTGCTTCGTGCAATAGTTCAAGTAAGTAATGTCTTAATTCTTGCAATCCTTTTTTTAAGAAAATATCGTTTGGAATTTAATTTATATCCACGGATAGGATTTAATTTGTCTTTGTTTTTTGTTGGGTTATTCACTGCTTTTTTTATGTCAACAGTACTATCTAAATACTATATGATAGGTATCCCTCAAATTTTTAGAACGATCTTTTTCTTTATAATCATTTATTTAATATTTGGACTAATTGATTCAAAGCAAAATGTAAAAGCTATCTTATCAGCGCTATTTTTCTCCGCGATCGTATATTTTATTTTTTTGGCATATGAATTATATGTCCAAAATTTTGATATTCTAAAAATTAATTTGAGCGATGCCGGTAGCGTTGGGAATACTTATTTACATAAAAATGTACTTGGCTCATTTTTCTTGATAATAATTTCGCTGTTATTTGGGTTTCTATTTGATCTCAATAAAAGAAAAATAAAATGGGGCATGATTTTTTTTATTATAGTTTTTTCTTTAGGATTATTCATCACAAATTCAAGGGCAGCTATTCTCTCTTTATTTTTTAGTATTTGTTTGATTTTGTTCTATTTAAATAAGAAGATGCTTTGGAAAACAATTCTTTCAACTTCAATTCTAATTATTATTTTTATCTTCTCACCTTTGTACGAGTCGCTTAACTTATATTTCAGACTTGAGAGAGTAGCTAGCGGAAGAGATTTTATTTTTTCAGGTGTTTGGGAAGTTATTAAAAATAATTATTTATTTGGAGTAGGTCCGGCCGCCACTAAATTTGAATTGTATAGAAATATTCCCTTTATGTTGGGAAGTCCTGAGGAAGCTTTTATCTTGCATCATTACAATCAAATTGAATTTGGACACGCACATAACTTTTATTTGTTTTTTTTGTCGGATTTAGGTTTACTCGGCTTAATAATTTCGATTGCTCTTCCTTTTATTTTTCTTAAAATCTCTTTATCAACTATAAAAAAAATGAAAGAGTATGATCGAGACTATTATTATCTATCTATTGGAATAGCCGGTTCTGGTTTTGCTATGTTCTTACGTGGAATTTTTGAATGGGGAGGGTTGATAAGCTATGGAACAATAAATTATGATTTATCTTTTTGGCTTATATTTGCAATTATAGTATTTATTAATTCAAGTTATAAAATTAAAACTCATGAGCCCCATCATTTATAATAATAGAATGATATCTCTTTCCTAAATAATTTACAATTACTTTATGAAAATATTAATGCTTGGAGATCCGGACGCAATTCATACTGTGAGATGGGCTAATGCTCTTGCTAAAAGGGGACTGGATATTTTTGTCTTTGGACTTTCTTCATTTACTCACTCTCAATTTGATCCTAAAGTTCATGTGGATTTTATTAGTAGTGGAAAGAAAATAAAAAGTCAAAATGACGGAAGTTTTATAAAGATTGTGTATTTGAGAGCAATCTCGCGTCTTAAAAATATTATAAAAGATTTTAACCCGGATATTTTGCATGCTCATTACGCAAGCAGTTATGGATTAATGGGAGCATTAAGTCAATTCCATCCTTTTATTCTCTCGGTCTGGGGTTCAGATGTGTTTTGTTTTCCAAGGAAGTCATTTTTACACAAAAGTATATTAAAATATAATCTATCTAAACCTGATGTCATTCTTTCTACAAGCCAATATATGGCTGATGAAACAACTAAATACACTGATAAAGATATTATTATAACTCCATTTGGTGTTGATCTAAAAATGTTTCAGGCAAGAGAAACAGGTGAAAAAAATGAGGGGATAGTTATAGGTATTGTAAAAACGTTGGAAGAAACATATGGAATTGAATATCTTATTAAAGCCTTTTATAAAGTGAAAGAAGAAATTCCCACTATCAACTTTAAGCTTTTAATAGTCGGTGGCGGTAGTCTTGAATTAAAATTAAAAAAACTAGTAAATGAACTGAATCTTACAGCGCATGTTATATTTACAGGGTTGGTTTCACACGATGAAATTCCGAACTATTTAAATATGATTGACATATTTGTTGCACCTTCCATTAATGAAAGTTTTGGAGTCGCAATTATAGAAGCTGGTGCATGTGAAAAACCAGTTGTAGTCTCAAATGCCGGGGGATTAAAGGAAATTGTTGAAGATAACGTTACCGGAATAATTGTTCCACAAAAAAGTGTCGAAAGTTTGTCAGAAGCGATTAAAAAATTAGTTTTAAATAAAGAACTTCGTATAACCATGGGGAAAAACGGAAGGCAAAGAGTTGAAAAGCTTTATAATTGGGGAACAAATATTAACCAAATGATAACTATTTATAAATCTTTAACCAAAAATTAATTTGCCATACTTAAATTTCATAAAACGTATTAATTAATAATGTTAGTATCGGTAGTTGTACCTTGTCGAAATGAAGTTAAATATATTTCTCGATCCATCGAATCAATATGTAATCAGATAGGATTTGATAAAAATATTGAAGTTATTGTTGTTGACGGAATGAGCGAAGATGGTACAAGGGAAATATTATCTGATAAATTAAAAAAATTTACAAATCTAACCGTAATTAATAATCCACAAAGAATCACGCCGGTTGCTAGAAACATTGGTATTAAAAATTCTTCCGGAAAATTTATTTGTATTATGGATGCGCACTCAGTTTATGATTTAAATTATTTGCAAACCTGCTTGGACTTATTGAATATTCACCAAGAAGTTTCCTGCGTGGGAGGTCCGATAACAAGTGTTGGTGAGAATGATTTTGGACGAGCCACTGCCATCGCAATGTCTAGTATAATTGGTGTCGGGAATGCTAAGCATCGATTCCCAAAATATGAAGGATATGCTGAGATGGCATGTTTCCCAATGTTTAGAAGAGAAGTGTTTGACAAAATTGGTTATTATGATGAGTCACTCATTCGAAATCAAGACGATGAATTTAGTTTGAGACTTCGTTTATCTGGGAGCAAAGTTTTTATTTCTCCTAATGTGAAGAGCCTTTATTATGTACGCAATTCACCGCAAAAACTTTTCAAGCAATATTTCAATTATGGATTTTGGCGGTGGATGGTAATAAAAAAGCATAAAATACAAATATCTTATAGACAAATTATTCCCCCCGCTTTTATTATTCTTTTGCTAATTTTTACGATTTTGGGATTGGTTTTAAAAAGTTTGCCTTTAATTTTCATTATTCCATGCATTTATTTATTGGTAATTGGCGCTTATTCTTTACGTCTTTTGAAAAAAGAGTCCCTTAGAATCGCCATTCTTTTTTCTTTTTCGATAGTGATTCTTCACTTTTCTTATGGAATAGGAGTACTTTATTCTTATTTAAAAGATAAATTTAATCTTTATTGGAAATAGACTCATTGTTTTCAACTGCTTTTTGCTATTTTTAAAGTATGAATGAAAAAATTTAGTTTGAAATATTTATGACTGACAATTTTATACAATTTCATAAACCCTACATTAATGATGATGAGATTAACGAAGTCGTCGCCACACTAAAATCCGGCTGGCTCAGTATGGGGCCTAGAACAATTCAGTTCGAAGAAAATTTTAAAGATTATATAGGTGCTGACTTTTCTGTATCCGTTAATTCCTGGACAGCAGGAGGTCATTTAGCGCTTGAAGCTTTTGGTTTACAACCGGGAGACGAAGTAATTGTTCCTACAATGACTTTTCCTGCAACTGCTGAAATAGTTTATTACTTTGGTGCAAAACCTGTAATAGTAGATGTTGAAGAAGGGACATTTAATATTTCGATTAAGGAAATTGAAAAAGCTATTACGAAGAAAACAAAAGTGATCATTCCGGTACATTATGCAGGACAACCTGCTGATCTTGATGAAATAAATCAAATTGCCAAAGCTTATAATCTTAAAGTAATTGAAGATGCAGCACATAGTCTCCCGGCTTTTTACAAAGGAGAAAAAATCGGCTCGATTAGTGACGTTACGGTATTCAGTTTTTATGCAACTAAAACACTTTGTACCGGTGAAGGGGGAATGATTTGTTCAAATAACGAAGAATTTTCTGAACGCACAAGATTAATGAGAATGCATGGAATGAATCGTGATGCTTGGAAACGATATTCTGATGCTTGTTCCTGGTATTATGAAATTATTGGTCCCGGATTTAAGTATAATTTTACTGATTTACAAGCAGCGTTAGGTTTGGTTCAACTCCGGAAAGTTGATGAAATGCTAGAAATGCGAAAACATATTGCAGCGCTTTATACTAAAGAACTCAGAGGTAATGAATATATTTATTTACCTGTTATTAAAGACGACCGCGAAACATCATGGCATTTATATCCTATCCGATTAAATTTAGAAGCGCTTACTATTGGAAGAAATGATTTTATTAATGAATTAAAAAGTTTAGGAGTTGGAACGGGAGTCCATTTTATGCCTGTTCATCAACATAAATTTTATAAAGATTCTCTCTTACTTCAAAATAATGATTACCCTGTTGCTAACGATGCGTTCGAACGTTTAATTTCAATCCCAATTTACCCCGGATTGACGGACAATCAGGTTGCAAAAGTTATCGAATCAATTCATTTTCTGACTAAAAAATTTAGCCGTTAACCAATTTATCATTTTTATGGGCAGAGAAGGAAGCATTATTAAAAGATTTTCCGATATAGTAATTAGCCTTTGTGTACTCATCTTAAGTTCTCCTATACTATTATTTGCCATGATGGCTGTTCGTTTTGAAACGCCGGGTCCAGCAATTTTTATGCAGCAAAGAACCGGTAAAAATGGAAAACCGTTTAAGATGTATAAACTGCGTGGGATGGTGGAGAATGCTTTAGAAATTGGGCCGAATTTAACTCAAGTAAATGATCCGCGGTTGACCAAAACGGGAAAACTTTTTAGAAGATTAAGCATTGATGAACTCCCTCAATTTATTAATGTGTTAAATGGTACCATGTCCATCGTTGGTCCTCGTCCGGAAATTGTAGAGATTACCGAAACTTATACGGAAGAACAAAAAAAAGTATTTCGATTTAAACCTGGATTAACCGGCATCTCGCAAATTAACGGGAGGCAGCTTTTAACTCCTGAGAAGAGAACTATGATGGAAGTAATTTACTATGAGCGTGCCACTTTTTTTTCTGATTTGTTCATTATTTTAAAAACACCGGTTGTCATTCTCACCAACGAAGGAAATATTTGATGAACGCAAAAAACATTTGGTTTCTCTACCTCATGTTTCCGATTCTCACCTTTTCTCAAAATTTATCTGTCCAGACAAAAAATCCAGTTTATGATTATTTAAATCAACTTCGAGTGAAGAATATTCTCCCTCAATATGAAGACGTTGTGCTGCCTTTAACGCGAGGAGAAATTTCCGATCAATTACAAAAAGTTAAAAATTCTCCGTTCACTCTATCGGTTGTTGATAAAGAAAAACTTAATCTCTTTATGCAATATTTCCCTTCGCCGCGGAAATCAAACAATTCTTTTTTTTGCAGTGATTCTTTCTTAATCAAACAACATTTTCTATCCGGAGAAGAAAATTTTGCTTATCTCTATCAAGATTCTCTAATCTCATTTTCAATTGCGCCGATAGTGACTACAAAAAATATTTTTATCAAAGATATGAATTATCAAGGGCGATCTTCATTTTTAATAACTTATGGCGGTGCTTTTTCACTTGAATATAGTGATTGGTTTGCCGCTTATCTTGAAGCATGGAACGGCTTTCAAACCGGTGATCGCACAGCTTCGATGACAGATCAAAGAGTGCAGCAAAGTTTTTCTTTTAACCAAACAAAAATTAATTATTTTGATCAAACGTCCGGATATGTAACACTGAAAAAAGACATTTTTAAATTACAAATCGGAAGAGAAAGAATTTTGTGGGGTGTTGATCGATTTGATGATTCTATTCTCAACGAAACTCCACAAGCGTTTGATTTTGTAAAATTCGATATTTCTTACAAACAATTTTCTTATAAATATTTACACGGTTGGCTCATCCAACCGACCACGAGTGGATTTATAGATTCATTACGTTATAACGTTAAGCGGCGCGAGCCTAAATATATTGTGACCAGCAGAATCGGGTACCAACCATTTTCCAATATTTCTTTTGGAGTTGGACAAACAATAATTTACGCAAACCGACCTTTGGAATTAGCCTATCTCAATCCGTTTTTACTTTGGGAATCGGCACAACGTTCACTGAACGATCTCGACAATTCTTTTCTACATCTTGATTCGCGCTATCGTCCGGTTAACGGTTTTGAAATAAACGGAACACTCACGTTGGATGATGTGAATTTCAATTTTCTAAAAAAAGATAAATGGAATTCGATTGGCAATAGATTTGCATGGCAGATGGGTTTTATCGCAACCGCTCCTGTTTTATTTGAACGAGTTACTCTTTATGTTGATTATGTTCAAATAAGACCTTACACGTTTTCGCATCCAAATGGAGGAGAAGAATTAACTTATACCAATAACGGCTTCCCGCTTGGTCTCGATCTTCAACCAAATACAGCCATGACAAGTTTTAAAGTGGTTTATGATTTTACAGAAAAGTTCTCTTCTTCATTTTTATTCAGGCACACAATTCATGGGGATAATATTTATAATGCATCGGGAGGTTTAGTAAGAAATGTAGGTGGAGACATTTATTTAAGCGCAAGGTATTTTGATCCCAATATTGCTTTGTTTTTAAATGGCGAAAGAGTTACCACAAATTTGTATGACTTAAGCGTTCGCTATTTAGTATCGTATAATATAAATATATTATTACAAGGACAATATTCACGGTATGTCAAGATGAAAGACGTTAAAGAAGCATTTTTAGCTTCTTTGCAAATCAATTACAATTTTTATTAGAGGGAATAGCAAAAAAGAACTTACTTTTTGCGTTGATTCTTTCCTACAACTTTAGAAGTTTGAATTAAAAATAAAATCTATTTATGAAAATACTCTTCAGTCTTTTTTTGTCGAGCGTCCTATTTGCTCAGAGCCCTAAAGTTTTAGAATCAACATCAGAATCCATCATCGTTGAATTTTCTTTTGGCGGCAAATACCAAGTAAAGGATACAACCCTGGACGGGAAAACCTTTCAGAAAATTAACGGTAGAGGATTCTTTACTAATGAGGAGGGGGAACCTGCTTTACCTCAAGAATTTATTTCGCTTGGTATAAAAAATGGGGCTTCTCTGTCGTACAAAATTTTATCAGACCAAAAGCAAATATTAAAAAACAAATTTCTTCTTCCCTACTCCAACAGCACTAAAAATATTTTGAATTCTTCTTCCCAAATTCCAGGGATAATCTATCAAAAAAATGAAAACTTTCCTTCGGATGCAATTTCTATTTATCCTTCATATATTTATCGTCTTGCAGCTATTCGACCAATTGGAATTTCTCCTTTTCAATTTAATCCTGTTACAAGAGAATTGGTTTATCATGAAAAAATAGTCGTTCAAATTTTTTATAAAAATCCAAATGAAACGGTAGAAACCGGAAGGACTCTTGATAAAGCTACTGATGATTATCTTAAAGAGACAGTTCTGAATTACTCGTTTTCAAAAAATTGGATGATCGGGAAAAAAGTTGAAAGTAGATTATCAAAAAAAGAAAATGATTATTGGTATAATTCTCAGTTTACCTGGTTAAAGTTGTATCTTAAAAATGAAGGAATTTATCGCGTTTCTTTTTCTGATTTAGTAGCTGCTAATTCATCTTTATCCCCAAGTATTGAAATAAGAAAGATGAAATTATTCAACAACGGAGAAGAAATTCCAATAGAAATATTTGATGACGGAGATAGTCTATTTAATAATGATGACTTTTTCCAGTTTGTTGGTAAAGAAATCGCGCCTTCGCCTTATTGTAAGCAGAATATTTATAATAATTCCAATGTTTATTGGTTAACTATAAATAGCGATACCGATGGTAAAAGATATAAGGAAATAGATGGCAGAAAAAATGATTGGAAGAAAATTTTTCAGCAAAGTTTAGTTACGCTGCACTACGAAAAAGATCTGCTCTACGAACGTTTAGGGTACGCCCCCAGATTGACAGGTATAGAAAGAGATTTTTGGTTTTGGGGAAAAGCGAATGGAATGAATAGGATACCATCCGAAGTTTTTGTAAGTCCATTCCCCGGATTTGCAAATTACTTTCCGGATTCAAACATAGTAACTCTGCGTTTAGATATGCACGGGATAACAAATTATTCTACTTTTTCTCCGGATCACAGGGCGAAAATATTTTTAACGAGTCAATATGTAGATTCGGTTGAGTGGGATGGACAGACGGCAATCACTTTTTCAAAAAAAATTGACACAAAAAAAATCGGAATTTTTTCTGACAATAATTTACAGGTTTCGGTAGATGGAGCTATCACTGCAAATACAGCTTATCCGGAACAATCACGATCGGATGAAATTAGAATTAATTGGTTTGAATTCGATTATTGGAGAGAGAATAGAGTCAACGGAAATTATTTCCATTTTGCCTCTTCTCCCGAAATGTTTGGGAAAAATCAGTTTAGCTTGTGGAATTGGACGACTTACGATATGATGGTTTACATTCCTCAAAGAAGTGAAATTATTAAAAATGCTGACATTACTCAAAATCAATATAGAGAAGTACTTTTCGTTGACAGTGCAACTGTAAAAACCGATTATTACTGTACAAGCATCAGCAATTTTTCAAAAGTCGATTCAATAAAAACAGATACACCATCACAGCTTAGAAATAAAAATCAAGGTGTCGATTATCTGATCATTACACACAAAAATTTTCTTTCTGCCGCTGAAAGATTAAAACAATTCAGAGAAACCCATTTCCCGGATACTTCAATTGTGACTCCGCGTATTCAAATTACAACCATTGACGATATCTATGATGAGTTTTCATACGGCTTGCTTGATCCTTTTGCCGTTCAATCATATATCAAATATGCATTTGAGAATTATGCGGGAACGCCAATCTCTTATGTTGTTTTGTTAGGGGATATGAGCTACGATTACAGAGAGTTATTTCCTGGAAATAGAAAGAATTTTATTCCGTCAATTCCCTACCATTCTTTCGAATATGGATTAGCCGCTAGCGATAATATGTTTGTTGCAGTAAGCGGTGATGATGTTGCGCCTGATGTTGCCATCGGAAGATTATCATGTGAAACTTTAGATGAAGCAAACATTCTAATTGATAAAATTATTTCCTATCCAAGTGATGCAGGAAAAACATGGAAACAAAATTCACTTTTGGTTGCTTCAGGGCAGGACTATAATGATGAAGCGTTTTTTGGTTTTAATGATGCGAGCCTTGAATTAGAAAGAAATTATTTAGCACCAAACGGTTTTAGCGCAAAAAAAGTTTTTCGCTATCCAAGTAAACCTGCGCATATACCATTTCAAGGTGAAGGCTCTGATATTAGAAGGGGGATTGATAGCGGTGCCGTTCTCGTAAATTATTATGGTCATGGCGGCGGATATCAATGGGATTTAATTTTTCTAACCGATGATATTTTTATGCTCAATAACGGAGGGAGACTTCCATTTGTTTCTAGCGTTACCTGCTATACCGCTCACTTCGATAATCAAGATGTTTTTGGAGAACAGTTTAATAAAGTACCCGGTAAAGGTTCAATTGCTTTTTGGGGAAGTTCCGGGTTAACAAGTTATGATGTTGGGAAGTATATTAACGTAAAGTTTTTTAATGAGGTGTATTCAAAGAAAAATTATATTGTTGGAAAAGCTATTTTGAATGCAAAGAATATGAATGTTTCTTCCGGAACTTTTGCTGATCAAATTGCTTTACTAACATTGCTTGGCGATCCGTTACTGGAATTAGCATTTCCGAAAAATCCGGATTATTCCGTTTCTGAAGATTTAGTAAATATAAATCCAGAATTCCCATTAGTAAACAACCCCGTTCAAGTAAAAATTTATATTAAAAACTTCGGATTTATTAAACCTGAGGATTCTTTATCAGTTGAACTTTTTGTAATTGATAAAAATGTTAAAAATTTGATTGGTTCGAAAAAAATTAAATCTTTCGGAATAATTGATTCCGTAAATTTCCCATGGACTCCCACTCAAGACGGTGCGAACACTCTCATCGTAGATGTTAACGCAGATAGAAATGCAAATGAAGAAGATTTTTCCGACAATGAATGCGCAAAGTCTGTTTATGTTTATAAAACCAGCGAACCCAATATTATTGCGCCGCTAAATGGATTTACTTCAAATAAAAACAGTGTTGAATTTCTTTTTGCTGATATCGGTGAATACATTGATAAAAAACTAACGTATCAAATTCAGATAGATACTTCTTTATCCTTTGAAAAACCTTTGCAAGATATAAAAAACATTTCTCCTTTAAATGGAGTGGTGAAGTGGACTTATTCTCCGATAGATAGCGGTATTTATTTTTGGCGTACCCGGAGTTGGGATGGACTTGACTCCAGCAAGTGGACGGCAACATCAACGTTTTATATTACTTCCTCTATTTCAGAGAAGTTTTCGTTTTCTGGTAAGCAGCTAAAGCTTTTTGAATCAGAAAACATTTATTACTCCGATTCATTAAAAGGACTTTCACTTAATGCATCTTTCTTTCCTGCTAAACCTACAAACAGCAGATTTTTAGGAAAATTTCCTGTCACTCTTCCCGCAGATATTAATGGATTAACTGCAATTACAACCGATGGGAAGTATTTATATGTCAGTGCGATGTATTATTACAATGGGCAAAAATCGAAAATTTATAAGATCGGTACAGGCAATAATGGTACCGATGAAGGTAAATCCTACGGTGAAGTAACCTCAGCAACTTTCTCGATTTTTCATACCATATTTTATCTTGATGGAAAGATTTATGTCGCAAACGGTTCTTCAAAATATTTGTCACAGATTGATATTCAAACCGGTGTCACTTTATCCATATTTGTTTCCGGCGGTTTGATAAACGAAAATTCAAGAGAGGCAGACGGTGGTTTTTACCTTTGCACTGACGGGAGGTATGTTTATAATTTAGCGGTGCAAGATACAACCGGCGCTCATAAATATCGCTTAAGAATTCTTGATCCTCAAAATAATTGGTCGAAAGTTGGAGAGGATAGAGAACTTAGCGGTACAAGTTATGATTACTTCAGTAGTTTTTTTGTAATTGATAATTATCTCTACGCCTTCGAATATGGAAATTCAAATTATATGCGACGGTTTGATTTAACTACCAACCGTTTCGAGGAAGAATGGATTACGTTTACTCCTTATCAAGGTTATTTTTCCTGGACGTATGATCAAAATGCTAATGTTCTTTATACAACTGTTTTTCGCCAAAGCTTTGATCCAAGAATTGTAAAATTTATGGGGAAATATAAAAATACTGAAGGGAACATTGTTACTTCTGCTTTTGGTCCGGCTAAAAATTGGAATTCGGTTTCTTATGATATTACAAAAAATAATACTGCTGCATCCTTTCATGTTCAGTTGGAGAAGTTGAATAAGAATTTACAGCAATGGGAATTAGTAAAAGCGAATATTCCAAGTCCTTATCTGCTTGATACTCTTGCGCTTCCGGTTAATTCTGAACTTCGGCTTTCGATCAATTTGAAAGATACTTCAACTGTAACTGTTAATGCTTTTAATCTAAGTAAAATCGGATGGAATTTTTCGCTTCCGACTGAATTATCTATTTCTAAAAATGGATTACAACTTAATGCCGATTCTTTACTTCAAGGATTTCCGTTGGAGTTTCAATTGACTCCGCAAAATATCAGCAACACTCCTTCCGATACTTTCCAAATCGCTTGCTATCTTGATGATGCAAAACTTCCTTTTTACAGCAATAAAGCTGCACTTAAGCCCGATTCATCAATCACTTTTAATTCTTTGTTGGAAACCGCCAAGATTGGCGATTTGCATAAAATTAAAGTTGAGTTAAAACCAAACGAATCGGAAACATTTTCTTTCAATAACTTCATTGAGAAGAAATTTTTTATTAAATATGATACTTTGCGTCCCACCCTTAAAATATTAATTGATGGGAAAGAAATTCTTGACGGCGATATCGTTTCTAAGGAACCGGAGATAGAGGTATCTTTAAAAGATAATTCGCCGTTGCCGATTTCTAAAAATAATTTTTCAATTTCAGTTGATAATATACCGGTTGAAGTTGCAAACATTCGGGATTCCGTCATTCCTTATCCCAATAATCAGACGATACTTAAGTGGAAAGAACAATTGCTTAAAGAAGGAGAACACTTTCTTGATGTTTTTGCGAAGGATTCTTCCGGAAATTATTTTGATGCTTCCGTCCGCAGAACTACTTTTTATACTTACACTTCTAATGACATAAAATATGTTTATAATTATCCGAACCCTTTCGCATCGCAAACCTATTTCACTTTTGAACTTCGTGGAGAGCAAAAGCCGGATGAAATAGCCATCAGAATATTTACGATTGCCGGAAGATTAATCAAAGAATTTAAACCACCTTCCGGAGATTTTTCAGTCGGCTTTAATAAAATTTTCTGGGATGGGAAAGATCAGGATGGCGACCCGATTGCTAATGGTGTATATCTCTATAAAGTAATTGCAAAGTATAATGATAAAACAATAACAACTACACAAAAACTTGTGAAGATGGAGTAGCCGGCAGTTTCTTCCTAATCAAGAAAATTCTTAATTTTACAGTACGAAATAATAACGAGGAACAAATGTGTGGCATTGTCGGCTACATCGGTGATAGAAATGCAATTCCAATTTTAATTGAAGGTCTAAAAAGATTAGAATACCGGGGATATGACTCTGCCGGTCTGGGTTTCTTTTCAGACGGAAAATTAAATATTGTTAAAAATAAAGGAAAAGTTTCTCTCCTTGAAGAAAAAATGGAAGGGAACGGATTCCATTCCACCATCGGCATAGGGCACACACGCTGGGCAACACACGGAATTCCTAATGAAACGAATGCTCATCCTCATTTCAATAAAGAAAAAACGCTTCTTGTAATTCATAACGGCATAATTGAAAATTATCAACCACTTAAAAAAATTCTCATCGGTAATGGTTATCAGTTCAATAGTGAAACCGATACGGAAGTTTTAGTTCATTTAATAGACAGCTTTTTGAAAAAAGGTTCTACGCTGTTCAGCGCTGTTCGCCGTGCCTTAAATGAAGTTGAAGGAACTTATGGTTTGGCGGTTTTATCAAGTAATGAGCCGGATAAAATTGTCGTTGCAAGAAAAGGTTCTCCGCTTGTACTTGGTATTGGTGAAAATGAAAACTTTGTCGCCTCTGATGTCTCAGCATTAATTGCTCACACTAAACAAGTTGTGTATTTAGAAGATGGTGAAATAGCGGAAGTTTATAAAGACCGTTTCTGCACAAAGAATATTGAAGACGAAGAAATTCAAAAAGAAATAATTGAAGTCACCATGTCGATTGAGCAAATCGACAAAGGCGGTTATTCCACTTTCATGTTAAAAGAAATTATGGAACAGCCGGAATCAGTTATGAACTCGATGCGCGGCAGACTTGTGCATGATGATGGAACTTCTAAACTTGGTGGACTTGAATCAGTTTTAGATAGAATCACAAATTCTAAACGCTTCATCATTTGTGCATGCGGAACTTCCTGGCATTCCGGAATGGTGGGCGAGTATATGTTCGAACAGTATTTGCGCATTCCAACAGAGGTTGAATATGCTTCTGAATTTAGATACCGCAATCCAATCATTCATCCTGACGACACAATTTTTTTTATTTCTCAATCCGGTGAAACCGCAGATACTCTTGCAGCAATGAAAGAAGCTAAACGCAAAGGTGCGCTCGTTGTTGGGATTTGTAATGCTGTCGGAAGCTCAATAGCTCGTGATAGTGATGCCGGCGTTTATATTCACGCAGGTCCGGAAATTGGTGTTGCATCAACAAAAGCTTTTACTGCGCAGCTTTCAGTTTTTGCTTTGATCACTTTACTTCTTGCCCGCAAAAAAGATATGAGCTTAATTGATGGACAAAAATTGGTCGAAGAATTTCAAACTATTCCTGAAAAAATTAAAAAAATACTTCAACTTGAAAAACAAATTGAAGTAATTGCCGAAGAATTTAAAAATGCCAAAAACTTTTTATATCTCGGCAGAGGTTACAACTTTCCCGTTGC
>JALNWB010000092.1 GCA_023231105.1 Ignavibacteriaceae bacterium
CTACGGCTAATAAACTGTAGTGTGAATAATCGGGGTTTTTTACTAATTCCTTAAACTCCTCCACTCTGTATGTATTAATTAAATCATAAAAATTCTTATTAAATGCTTTGCTGATCACTTCGGATAAGTTGTGGTTTGTAATTCCCAGTTCATCTGCTAAGTTGCCAAGTGTAAGATCATTTTTCAAATATAGTTTTTTAGTTCGCATAATCGTTAAAAGTTCATCTTTAAGACGGTTAATATCTTCATCCTTAAGATTAGATTTTTCATACTTATCTTTCCCTTGATTTTGCATTGCATCAATTTCAAGTTCCGTTTGATTTAATGCTTCTGCATGATTAAGCGCTCCATACCCGATTGCGTAAATAAGAACAGAAACAAAGAAGTAAATAATTACATCATAAAAAATATCGTGCGAACCCAAAATCAATCCGGTTAGAATTACTATTGCCACGACTACCCACACAATCATGGTGCTCATAATTAAAAATTTCAGCCAGTCAAGTTTCTTCTTATCGATGTTTGAAAAAGATATTTTTAGTTTTTCGCTAAAACCACTAATAATTTTTAATGACAGCCATGTATATAAAATTCCGTGAATTGGCTTAAAGATCGAGATAATTTCCATGTCCCACTGAACCCGGGTCATGTACTCGTTTATTTTTAAGAGTTTCTCATCATAAGAAAGTAAATAAAATGGTGAGACATAAAGATAAACGACAACGAATGGAATAAAATGAAGTAGAAGTCTGGGTTTAAATTCCCCTTCCCTTCTGGTAACAAGTAATGTGTAGATGTAAAATATTGGTCCATAGATGAAGGGATACCCGACGTTAAATCCAAATAGGGATGGATATTTTTCATAAATCTGCATCTGGGATAAATAAATACATAAAATATCGAGGGAAAGAATGAGGATCGCCACAGATAAAACACGGTTAGCATGCCGGTTTTCTTTTTTAAAGAAAAGTAAAAGTGAAAGAAGAATCCCTTGCACAATTGCTAATTGAATTATGTTAACTATTATTTGAGGCATGGTTTATTTTAGTAAAAATATTCTGCCCAAAAAGGCGAGAATTTAAAAGATTTAAAAATTTAACTGATTGGATGAATGGCTTTCATTCAATCGTGCAGCCATTCAATCATCCAATCAGTGATTATTAGTTCTTTGGTTTCGGTTTTTACTCGGCAGCATATCTAATCAGTGACTGAATCTCATATTCTTTCAGCAATTCTCTTCCATTCAAAAAGACTAACTCAATCAGAAAAGATATTTGCACTACTTCCCCGCCGAGTTTTTCAATAAGTTTAACGGCGGCTTGTGCAGTTCCACCAGTTGCGAGAAGATCATCGTGCAAAAGAACTTTATCGCCGGGAATGATCGCATCCTTATGGATTTCGATGGTATCTGTTCCATATTCCAAAGCATAAGTTTCAGAAATTTTTTCGGCTGGAAGTTTATTCGGTTTTCTGATAAGTACAAACCCGGCATTTAATTTTTCTGCCAGCAATCCACCGAAAATAAATCCTCGCGATTCTATTCCCGCAACTTTAGTAATTCCTTTATCTTTTGCCAGATCGTAAAGAATGGAAGAAGTTTTTTTCAACGCTTCAGGATTTTTCAACAAAGTGGTTATATCTTTAAAGATGATTCCCTTCTTCGGAAAATCCGGTACATCGCGAATGAAGTCCGCTAAATTATTCATTAGTTTCTCCATGTTTTATTAGAAATGAGTTTAATCCGTTATTAAAATCTTGTGAGGTTCTCGAAAGCGCATTCACTGTTTTTGCGTATTCAATAGCGTTTTTATATGGCATTCCGGAAACAGCGCGGATCAGTTTCTTTGTTTCACTTATGCTTGTTCTTGAATTGGAAGAAAGATCGTTGATTAAATTAAAAGAAAAATCAAGTACATCATCTTCAATAAAATCAACTAATCCAATGCTCTTTGCATCTTCGGCTGAAATGATTGTTCCGTTGATTAGCAATTGGCGCGCTTTGGCTTCGGTTAATCTTTTCAGAACTAAAAAAGAAATTATTGCGGGGACAAATCCGATCTTCACTTCGGTGAAACCGAATTTAGCTTCATCTTTTTTTGCGATGATATAATCGCAAGCGAGCGCCAAACCACAGCCACCGGCAATTGCGGGACCATTAACAGCAGCAACTGTTGGTTTGTTACATTCATAAAGTGAGATAAATAATTCGGCAATTAGCGACGAATCTTTTTCATTTTCAATTAATGAATTCGATTGTAAATTTTTTAGATATGAAAGATCAGCTCCCGCGCTAAATGCTTTTCCTTCGCCCGTAATAATAATTCCGAAAACTTCTTCATTCGTTTCGAGCTCTTTCAACGCTGAAAGAAAGTCTTTAATTAAACCGGGAGACAAAGCATTTCTTTTCTCAGGATTATTTAGTTTGATAAATCCGATACAGTCTTTGATTTCAGTTAAAATTAAACCGTTCATTTGTCTTCAACTTTTCTTGTGACTTTTCTGTTAAGGAATTTAATAAAATCTTTGTAACTGAAACAATTAATAACTTCTTCCGGCTGAATTCCGCCTTTTCGCGCAATAGTAATTCCATATTTGGTAAGAAGAATGTTTTCAATTGAATGAGCATCTGCATTGATCGAAAACAGACAACCTTGTTCTCTTGCGTAAAAAATATTCCGCCAGTCAAGATCAAGCCGGTTTGGATGCGCGTTTATTTCAATTGCAACATTGTTTCTGCTGCACGCATCGATGATCTTTTTAACATCGTGTTTGTATGGAGCACGATGCAAAAGTAATCGTCCGGTCGGATGTCCAAGTACATCGGTATAAGGATTTTCTACCGCTTTAATAATTCGATTTGTCATGTCATCTTCTGAAAGAGAAAAATTTGAATGAACCGATGCGACAACAAATTGAAACTCTTTCAAAATCTCTTCCGGATAATCTAAATCGCCGTTTGATAAGATATCCGACTCAATTCCTTGAAATAACCGCCAATTATTTTGGGCAGCTATTACTTCTATTTCTTTTTTTTGTAGTAAGATGCGCTGTTCACTCAAACCATTAGCGTATGCAGCAGTTTTGCTATGGTCGCAAACGGCAAAATATTCATATCCCATTTTTTTTGCGGCTGAAACCATTTCTTCTAGGGAATTTAAACCATCTGAATAAGTAGTATGAAAATGGAAAAATCCTTTAAGATTTTCATTTGTTAACTTGGAATTTTTTTTGAGTTCTGCTTTTGAAAGTAAAAAGAATTCTTCTTCACGCATTTCGGGAGCAACATAAATCGAATTCATTTTTTCATAAATTTCTTCTTCGCTATTTCCCGCATGTTTCTCATTTGAATAATTTAGTTTCTGCAGAAATTCTTTTGAGCCGGTGGTTTCAAACAGACGATTCGTAAAATCTTTTTCAGAACGAGCGATGTAAATTGTTAGTGGAAGGTTGAATGTTGTAATTGATTTGATTGTTCCTTCTTTTATTTCATCAATCAATATTTTGTTTTTTAATGATTGAATCAGCTCATTTGTTTTGTCCGCTTCAACTAAAACAACAACTTCAAGAGAAGAGAAAACATCTCTTGTTCGCCTAAATTCTCCGGTGAATTCATATTTCGTTATTGATGAAATTTGGGCAAACAAATCTTTTATTTTCTCCGCTTCCCTTTCGGCAAAATGAACGAGAAGAAAATTTCTGTTTACTTCAAGTTGTTTTATTTCTTCTAAAATCTTTTGTTGAATTTTCTCTCCAAAACCTTTAACGGCGGCAAGTTTATTTTCAGTACAGGCTTTCTTTAATTCTTCAACACTACTAATTTTTTCTTGATTGAAGAGTAACGAGATTTTCTTCGGTCCCAATCCGCGTATCTGGAAGAGTTCAAACAATGATTCGGGGATATCTTTTTTTAATTCGTCCAACGTTGTAGAGAAGCCGTGAGAGCAATATTCCTCTATCACCCCATAAATACCCTTCCCTATACCTTTAACGTCTTTCAACTTGCCGGAATTCACTAATTCGTTAATGTCTTCATTTATTTTGCGGATGGTATTGGAACCGTTGCGGAATGCACTGATTTTGAAAGGATTTTCCGATCTGAATTCAAGCAGATCGGCAATTTCATCAAGTAAGTTTACAATTTCTTTCTTTTCTGCCATAGTTAACGTAAGAATAAATAAAGTTGAATGTACGTTGAAATAAATCCGAAGAAAGCTCCGGCAATTACTTGTGTAAAAGTATGACATTTTAAATTAATTCGAGACCATCCGACAATGAAAAGTAATACCACTAACGGATAAACTATCCAACTGCCGATGTATAAAAACAAAGCAAGCGGTGCCGCAATTCCTAAAGCATGAATACTAATCTTCCAAATTTTATTGATAAGAATTATTGCCGCGGTATTCGCAATGTAGCAAAACCAAAAAGCTAACGTCAGTGGTTGAATATTATACGACCGGAGAAGAAAATACCCGATTAAAAGCAGCGCAAGCCCGAACAGAAACGGAATGGTTCTTTCTTCCTTCAACTCGGCATCCTGGTTGACGATTTTATTCTTTTTCAACATGATAACAAAGAAAACTATCGGAAGAAAAAAAGTAAATAGAAATGCTGAACCTACAACCAACATTTTTTTATCAAGAGACGGTTCAAGTTGCAAGCCGAGATATGAAAATGAAAAAAGGGTTAACGTTGGTGGGACAAAAAGCGTTGAGAGGATTCTTGCAGTTTTATAGGAACTACTTTTTTGAATCAATTCAATTGGATTAGACTGCATCTGCATAACTAACTTTTTCTAAGTTTTGCAGAAAATGAAGTAATATCTCTTCAACTGAACGGTAATCGTAAACCGTCATTAAGCTATTTCTTACAACGTGAGCGCTTCTCATTCCCTTTAAATAGCCGGTGTAAAATTTCCGATGCTCAATAACAGCCCGTTCTTCTCCTTTTACTTGGATAGCAAGTTCCAAATGACGAAGGCAAGTTTTTATTTTTTTTGCGTGAGATAGAGGATGTAATTTTTTACCGTTATTTAAAATATCTTTTGCTTCTTCAAAAATCCAAGGATTACCAATTGCGCCACGCGCGATCATCACTGCATCGGCATTAGTTTCCGTAAAAGCTCTTAATACATCTTCGGCAGTCATTACGCCGCCGTTTAATACGATTGGAATCTTTACTACTTCTTTTATTCTCGGGATCCAACTCCAATCAGGTTCGCCGGAATGCCCTTGCGAGCGAGTGCGGCAGTGCACGGTTATAGCTTTTACGCCAACGTCTTCTAATCTTTTTGCAACTTCCAAAATATGAAGAGTAAAAGCATCCCAGCCAATTCTAGTTTTTACAGTTACCGGAAGATCAACTGCATCAACAACATTTTTAACTAATTTTTGAAGATATGCCGGGTCTTTCAACAAACCCGCACCTGCACCGTTATTACAAATATTTTTGATCCAGCATCCGGCATTTATATCAATTAAATCAGGCTGCTGTTCTTCAGCAATTTTAGCGGCACCAACCATCGATGAAATGGTTGAACCATAGATTTGAATTCCGACCGGTTTTTCTTCATCAATAATGTCAAGTTTCTTGTGTGTTTTTTCAGATTGGCGAACTAGTCCTTCAGCGTTTGCAAATTCCGTGTAAACCATATCAGCGCCAAGTTCTTTACAAACCAAACGAAATGAAACATCCGAGATATCTTCCATCGGAGCAAGAAAGATTCCTCTTTCAATATTTATTTTTCCAACTGTAAACATAGATTTTAATTAAGCTTTCTGCTCAAGCGGGGAAAGGTGATTATGCAAATAAAAAATACTAAAGAGAAAAACCAACAACACAAAAAATGAGCCGGTTAAAAATGGAATTTGATAGCCGAGATATTGGTAAGAAAATCCGCCCCATAACGGACCTAACATTCTTGCAAACGCCGAAAAAGATTGATTAACTCCCAATACCATTCCCTGCTCATTTTCCGGTGCAACTTTGGAAACAAGACTCAATAGTGTGGGTTGTAATATCCCTGTTCCAATTGACATTACTGCGGTTATTATAATAACGCCAGTCCAATTTATTCCATAAGGTATCAAAGCTAATCCAATCATCAGAAAAAAAGTCCCGAATGAAATCAGTTTTTGATCGGAGTATTTTTTTGCCAATCGTCCGATAAGTCCGCCTTGAACAATAGCGCCGACGATACCAATAATTCCGAAAATCATTCCGTTTTGCATATCGGTAAAACCGTATTTGCTGTGTCCAAGGAGTGCAAATGTTCCATAAATATTTGCAACCGAAAAAGTTACAATAAAAAAGAGAAGTATAACTACACTTATTAATGGATTAGATAAAACTTTTTTAAAGGAAGCGGCATCAAACATCTTTCTTCTTACAACCAATTTCTTTTTCTCTTCAGTTAAAGATTCAGGCAAAAGAAAAAAGCTAAAAGAAAAAGCGAGGAATGAAAAACCCGCGGCGGCAAATCCGGTGATCATATAACCAAAGTGAGAAAGTAGTCCCCCCATAATAGGACCGAAGACGAAACCAAGTCCAAACGCAACGCCGATAAGTCCCATCCCTTTTGAACGGTTTTCCTTAGTTGTTGAATCCGCAATATAAGCTTGCGCAACCCCAATGCTGCTTCCGCCTATACCGGCAACAACACGGGAAAGTAAAAGCATTAAGAACGAATGAGTAAATGCAAAGATTATATAACCGGATGCATTTAGCAAAAGTGTAATTAGAATAATATTTCTTCTTCCGTACTTGTCGGATAAACTTCCGAATACCGGATTAAAAATAAATTGAACTAACGAGTAAACAGCAAGGACAATTCCAATAGCGCTTTCCGGAATGTGCAATGCTTTAACAGCAAAAGTCGGTAGAATAGGAATTAATATTCCAAATCCCAACAAATCGACAAAAACAACAATGAAGATTAAAGATAAAGAAGATTTTTTCCCGTTCATTGTCTATCAAGTTCCTTTAGAATGGCTTCACCCATTTCCTTTGTCCCGACGTAATTCGTAGAATTAATATCTTTCGTAACAAACTGTCCGTCTTCAATTACTTTTGAGACAGCTTTTTCAATTCTGTCTGCGGCTTTATGTTCTTTGATAAAGTTCAACATCATTACGGCGCCCAAAATTAATGCGCATGGATTGGCAATATTTTGTCCAGCAATATCCGGCGCCGAACCGTGCACTGCTTCAAAAATTGCAACTCCCTGCCCGATGTTTGCGCCTGGCGCAAAACCTAAACCGCCGACTAAACCGGAAGCTAAATCAGAAAGAATATCACCGAATAAATTAGTTGTTACAATCGCGTCAAACTGATTTGGATTCATCACCATTTGCATCGCCATGTTATCAACAATTTTATCTTCATATTTGATCAAAGGATAATTGACTGCCACTTCTTTAGAAATATCTAAAAACAAACCACCGGTAAATTTCATAATATTAGCTTTATGAACAACCGTAATTTTTTTTCTGCCGAGAAGTTGTGTCTGCTCAAAAGCATATTTTAAGATTCGCTCGCAGCCTCTTCTTGTAATAATACCGATCGTTTCTGCGGCAGATCGGCTGCTATCAATATAATGCTCGATACCGGAATAAAATTCTTCTGTATTTTCACGGAAGATGAGAAGATCAACATTGTCATACCGTGATTTTACGCCTTTAAATGTTTTTGCGGGGCGCTGATTAATATAAAGATCAAACTCTTTCCGCAAAGCAACATTAACGCTTCTAAATCCTTTCCCTATCGGCGTTGTTAACGGACCTTTCAACGCCAGTTTATTTCTTGCAATTGAATCGATAGTCTCTTGCGGAAGCGGATCGCGGTATTTATCCAGCGCTTCCATACCGGCAGACATAATTTCCCAATTGATATCAACTCCGATATGTTTTATAATTTTTAATGCGACATCAGTAATTTCCGGTCCAATTCCATCACCGGGAATTAATGTTATGGTATAACTCAAATTTATTCTCCGTTAAAATTCATTTTGGTGTGCAAATATACAAAGAAAACATTTCTTCTTTTAGGAACAAACATTTCACAAGGTTGGTTCATTGAGAGAAAGATTAATATTAACAAAAAGTCAATTTCACTTTCCAAAATAAAGAATTAGTGGTTTTTAATTTTAATTGTGTTTAATTTTCATCTGAAGATCGGAAACGAAACAACTTAAATTTTATAAATTCAAAATATTTCTCAAACAAACAAAAAGGAGTTCAAAATGGCTGCAAAGAAAATTTTAATGTTAGTTGGTGATTTTGTTGAAGATTATGAAGTGATGGTTCCCTTCCAGGCTTTATTAATGGTTGGTCATACGGTTCATGCAGTTTGCCCTGATAAAAAAGCAGGAGACACGGTTCGTACTGCCGTTCATGATTTTGAAGGAGACCAGACTTACTCTGAAAAACCGGGACACAACTTTGCGCTCAATGCAACATTTGCAGAAGTAAAAGTTGAAGATTATGACGCACTTGTTATTCCTGGCGGACGCGCACCGGAATATCTCCGATTAAATGAAAAAGTTTTGGAAATAACCCGATACTTTGCTGGAAAGAATTTGCCAATTGCTGCAATTTGTCACGGCGCTCAAATTCTTGCAGCAGCAGGAGTTCTTAAAGGAAAAGCGTGCAGCGCTTACCCGGCAGTAGGTCCAGAAGTTACCGAATGTGGTGGGAAATATATGAGCATTCCCGTTGATAAAGCATATGTTGATGGTAACCTTGTAACTGCACCAGCCTGGCCCGCTCATCCGGAGTGGCTTGCCAAATTTCTTCAGGTTCTCGGAACAAAAATCGAATTATAAAATTTAATGATTTATTTACCAGGGACTTGAAACAACAAGTCTCTGGTTTATTTCACTTGAAGTGATGAGGAATATTTTTGAAGAATGTGTTTTGAATCTTGAAATGATTGACTCATTTTCAAACTATCTTGATTAGATAAAAACGGATATTCAGTTTTACTTTTAGATGATGGGAGAATTACAAACTGATTCTTGCCGGCAATTTTTCCTTTAAACACCCATGTAGGAGTAAAAGAAATATTTTCTAAATGAAGATCGTGTGAAAGAATATCTTTTGTAATTTTAAATTGCAGAATTACTCCTACATCCGAATAACGCCACCGCTGATTTGAAATAAAATTACCAAGCGAGTAAGCAACAAAACCGGAATCCAACTTCCCTTTCAATTTGTCCGAAGAATCTTTCCGAAAAAACTGAACCGGTTGAAGCACATGCGGATGACTCGCAAGAATAATATCCGCACCGGCATCAATAGCGATTTGTACAACACTTTTCTGATAACGGTTTGGTTCGTGTTGATATTCTTCCCCAAAATGAAAATAGACTAATACGAAATCAACATCTTGCGATTTTGCTTTTTGAATATCTCGAACAATGAGCGAATCGGAAATTCTATTTACTAAATAGTTCTTTCTTTTCGGCAAGTAATTCCCATTCATTCCGTAAGTATATGAAACCACGGCAAAGCGAATTCCATTTGCGGAAATAATGGTGATTGAATCTCTTTCCTTTTGCGACGAAAAAGTTCCTGTGGAATTTATTTCATTCTTTTTTAATTTTTCTAAAGTTCGCAGTACTCCAATTTCACCTCTATCCAAACAATGATTATTAGAAGTAAAAAGGAAATTAAATCCGGCTTTCTTGAGTGAAGTAATGTAATCTTCCGGAGAATTGAAGTACGGATACCCGGTATAGCTTTTTTCTTTTCCCGCAGTTACGGTTTCAAGATTGCCAAAAACAAAATCGGATGAATCAAAATATTTTCTTATCTCACTGAAGGTAGGCGTAAAATCAAAACTATCAGCGGTGACTTTTGCATATTCAAATTGCGGAGAATGGCACATCAAATCGCCAACCACTGAAATAGTAATTGATGTAGTTTTAGGAGCGTTTGTTTGTACTTCTTTTTCATCAAATTGATTTGAAAAATTCAGAAATGCAAACAAAGAAATTGGGAAAAAGATAAGAATGTTTTTATACTGCGTCATAGAGCTAAAATTTTTTAACAAAAAAGAAGGCTGATCCAAAGATTTCTCCGAATCAGCCTTTGAATAAAATGAAATGATTTTCGTTAAGCTTTAGGAGCTTTGCGTTCTTCTTTTACTTTTTGAATTTCATTTCGAACTTCTTGCGAAAGTTTCTTTAATTCGCTTAAACCTTTACGCAAGCGGGTTCCGGCAGCTGATTGACCTTTCTCGTAGAATTTTTGAAAATCTACTTCTAATCCTTGAACAGCTTGAACCAATTTTTGGAAATTTTCCATGAGTTTCTCCTTTTGTTTTTTATTGATTGTTTATTTTGAATTTTCCAGAACAATTTCTGCAATATCTTTTACTTGAACTTCTTCAGTTTTTTCATGAGCTTTTACTCCGTCCGTCATCATGGTCATGCAAAACGGACAAGCCGATGCGATAGTATCTGCATTTGTTGCAAGGGCTTCACGCGTACGTTCTTCGTTGATTCTTCCTCCTTCAACATCTTCCAAGAACATTCTTCCGCCACCTGCGCCGCAACAGAAACCACGGCTTTTGTTGCGTTCCATTTCGACAAGTTCAAGTCCGTTTATTTTTGTTAGCGACTTACGCGGCTCTTCATAAATTCCGTTGTATCTTCCAAGATAACACGAATCGTGATAAGTCACTTTTCTCGTTTTTGCCGGTTCATCTTTTAATTGAATTTTCCCGGATGAAAGAAATTCCGAGATCATTTCAGTATGATGAATCACTTCATAATTTCCACCGAATTGTTTGAATTCATTTTTAAGTGAATTAAAACAGTGCGGACAGGAGGTTACAATTTTCTTAACGCCATATCCATTTAAGGTTTCAACATTTTCTTGAACAAGCTGTTGTGCAAGATATTCATTTCCCAAACGTCTTGCTGTATCGCCGTTACATTTTTCTTCCGTACCGAGAATTCTAAAATTAACTCCCGCTTTCTGCATCAATTGCGCAAAAGCGACAGAAACTTTTTTATAACGGGCGTCATATGAACCCGCACATCCAACCCAGAATAAAATTTCTGCATCCGGATCATCAGCCATAGATTTTACATTCAATCCATCCGCCCACAAAGCTCTATCGGCTTGATTAAAAACCCAAGGCGTTCCGTTTGATTCCAAACTTTTGAAAACATTGTTCAACTCATTTGGAAATTCGGATTCGGTTAAAACAAGATGCCGCCTCATATCAATTATTGAATCGACATGCTCAATCGTAACGGGACATTCCTGCACACAAGCGCCGCATGTTGTACATTGCCATAGTTCTTTATCGGAAATATAATGATGAACTAACGTTTTATCAAATATTTCACCATCGGTTTTTCCGGCGATCATTAATGGAGCTTTGTCAAAAGTTCTCCTCCGGATATCGGTAATTATTTTTCTTGGCGACAAACTTTTTCCGCTGTTTGCAGCTGGACAAACTGACGTACATCTTCCGCATTCCGTGCAAGTGTAACCGTCTAATATTTGTTTCCAAGATAATTTTTGAAAATCATCCGCGCCGTAATATTCCAACGTTTCATCTTCAAGATTAATTTTCTTCAATCCTTTTTGATCATCAAGTTGGGAAAAGAAAACGTTTGGAATTGACGTGAGCACATGTAAATGTTTTGAGTAAGGGAGATAATTTAAAAATCCGAAAACAAAAACAATGTGCATCCACCAGAACAATTCATATAATGTTTCGGCAGAAGAAGTACTTGCTGAATACAATAATTTTGCCAGCGGAAGCGAGAATGGACGAACTTCAAAACTTGCAAGAATAAAATTATTTTTTGCAACATGCGAAATATTCTGTCCGAACATTGCAAGAACAACAAACATGATAAGTGTAAGAATAAAGGCTGCATCACGCATTCCGTGCTTGTCAACCATCAACCTTGGAACACGCAAAACAAATCTTCTATACAAGGAAAGAAGCACGGCAATCACCACCAAAAGCCCGAATACATCCTGCGTAAAAGTGATTAAAGAGTAAAACGGTCCGAGAAATGCAAAGCTAATTGGAGTGTAAAATCCTTGAAGAATTGATTCGAGTACGGCAAAAATAAAAAGCAAGAAACCCCAAAAAATCAAAACGTGCAAAATTCCTGCCGTCGGTTCGCGCATAATTTTTGTTTGCGCAATTGCTATGGTGAATACTTTTTTGAGTCGTTCACCGATTCTATCAAACCGGTTTTCTTTTTGTCCGAGCAAAAGAAAAGAGATCAATCTTTTTGTGCTGAAAACAAAAAAACCGATTGACGCAAAGAAGAAAAGAATAAAAATGAAATTCTTTACTGACATTTATACTATTCAGCTTTAGCTTTTTTAAGACCGAAATAGATAGCTGCCGCTGTAAAAACTTTTACAGCCGTCCAGACGGAAAATATTGCCGCTGCAACTTTAAATGTTTCGGAAAAATTGTGGATGAAAAATGCATTCAAAAAAATTGTTCCTGAAAGAATTATTATTACCTCTCCAAGGAACATTGAGGAGACAACAGCAAAGTAATTCTTATATTTTTCAACAAGCAAACCTGTTGCAAAAGCAGCTAAAGGAAATGCCAACAAGAATCCTCCGGTTGTACTAAAAAACCGGGCAATTCCAAAACCACTTTCAGGCAAAACAGCAAAAACGGGAAGACCGATTGCTCCGGCGGCTAAATAAAGGAGTTGACTGTAAGCTCCCTTTTTTGCACCGAGCATTGCACCGGCTAAAACAACAGTCATTGTTTGCAAGGTAAATGGAACAGGTTTTATCGGTATTGTAATTTGAGCTGCAATCGCTGTTAAAAATGCAAAAGATACGATTCCAAAATATTCTGAAGCAATAATTTTAATCCAAGGGAATGAAAGAGCTTTTGTCTTTCCGTTATATTTTGTTTGCATGAATTCCTCAATATATTAATGGTTAAAAAAAATATCGAATATCGAACAAGGAACAACGAATGTCGAACGAAAAAATGAGAGAAAACTATTTTTTCTTCTCATTATTCTTTCTTGATGTTTCAATGCTTTTTACAAATATCGAAACAAGTTCATTGCACTCAATCATTCCTTTATCTATTAAATCCAATTTATTTGTTAAAGTTACTTTTTTAATAATTTTCAGCGCAATAAAAGTTTCTCTTAATTCTTTTAAAAGAATTTTGAGTTTATGAATGAAATCATTTCTTGATTCTGTCCCGATAAATCGGGATGCCTCACCGTATAGCAGTGCTGGAGCTGTTCCGGATCTTACCAATTGCCCGGCAATATGATTGCCTGCTCTTGAAGTATTAAGATTTTCTGTTACTTCAATTATTAATACTGCAAAATCAATCAACCTTTCTTCAAGATTAAAGTTTTTATTTTTACTTTCGTTCATACTTTAACTTCATAATTCGATATTCCTTGTTCATTATTCGATATTATGTCTTAACGAAATCTCTAATTCTCTTAGCAAGTACTAAAAAAATTAAATGTCTTCTCTAAAAGTAAATCAAATTTCCGGTTACTTCCATCAAAAGGATGTTTACAGTTAAAAGTATGTCCAGCGCCAATAATCTTATAAAATTCAGTAATTCTCTTATCCGACCACTCATAAATCTGTTCAGCTTCTTTTATCGGGACAGCTAAATCCTGATCAGCATGAGCGATAAACAAAGATCTATTCAATGTACGAATCGCATTTTCAATATTCAGTGAATCATTTTTATGTTTTTCCAGATCATCAATCAACGAAACATTCAACCGCATTGCTTGTTTTGTTCTGGTATTAAAAACATCAAAATAACCTTTTTTGCGCCATTGCTCTTTTTGTCTTTTAGAATACCGGTCAAAAGTTGAAACACTTGACCAAATCGCAACAGCCGATACTTCATTTAGTTTTGATGCAGTTAAAAGAGCAATTGCACCGCCACGGCTGTGTCCGAGTAAAAATATTTTTTTGTTCCCGGTTTCTCCAAAAAAACTTGACTGGTAAAGAGTTACAATTTCCGCTAATTCTTCAATTTCTAATGAAAAAGTATTTTCGGCAAATTTATCAAGCTCGGTAAATTCAGTAAGTGAATCACCAACTCCGTTATGCGAAAAATTAAAAGAAAGAACAAAAAAGCCTTTTTCTGCAAAATAATTACCGATATAAGGTCCGAATCCCCAATCTTTAAATCCCTTAAACCCATGCACAAAAGTTATGCACGGCGCTGATGAAAGATTTTCTACGCCAAAAGCTGTAATATTCAGCTTATTTCTTTGCGGTGTATAATGAACGAAGTTTTGAATCATCACTTAATTTGAAGAAACTTTTATGGAAAATTAAGAAAATAAATCATTTTCACAACTTTTCTATTAAAAAATAAATCTTAACCCGGTAGAGATCACAAAGTTTCTGTAATCGAAATCGATACCTTTTTGCGTGTATGGGAACATCACTTCAACCTCCAGTTGAAGATTCTTTCCGCCGATTTTACCGAAAAGTGCCGGTTCAAAAAATAATGCTTCTTTTCCTGATGGAAACGTGGTAACTCCATCACTGGTTTTCATTAATTCTAAAAAGTCAACATAGGATAGTCTTATTGCAAACCCGGTTGTGATAGCATTGTTTTTATTTCCAAGATTCGCTTGTACAAAATATTTATCATATTTTCCATACCCGAAATTATTATGAACGATAGAACTAAATTCTTGTCGCTGGTAATATTGATCCATTCCGTCTCCTCGCCCATACCCAACAAAGGCTTCCCCCACAATCGATTCCGAAACATTATCAAAATATCCAATGGCAACTTCAGTATAATTATGACTGTTCTTGTCTTCCTTTTTTGTGTCAAAATCATTACTGTTTATTGTAACCTTGTCGTAATTCCCTGCAATAGATAAGGATATGTGCTCAAGTGGAGAAGAGACAAGATTAAAACTTTTACCATTTGTTCCATACTGCCCTGAAATTTGGGTTTCGCCCTGTTTCTGTACCAGAGGAATAGGAATATTATTAGTCGTGTAAAGTAATTCTGAACCACAACCTTGAAGAATCACAACACTTAGAATACCTATTATCTTTTTCATTAAAGATGACCTTCACATTCCGCATTTATGAATACCACTAATATAAACCTAAGAAATTAGTTAATGAATTTCAAAAATATTTCGATCAAAAAACAATTCTCGGAATGCGGATTCGGGAATTTTTGTATGTTTACAAC
>JALNWB010000093.1 GCA_023231105.1 Ignavibacteriaceae bacterium
TTAAAACACAAAACCCTTATAAGTTATTACCTTATAAGGGTTTTAAGTGGCGGGGTCAACGAGGCTCGAACTCGCGACCTCCTGCGTGACAGGCAGGCGCTCTAACCAACTGAGCTATGACCCCGTTTTTAGAAGAATATTTAAATGAGCAGTACAAATATAGCTGTGAGAAAAATAAAAATCAATCGTTTTCTTTAATCTCCAAAAGAAATTCCTACTGCACGAGCCGCTAAAACAGCCTGAGTCTTTGGCTGCACTAATTTCTGTTTTGAAATAGCATCTTTTATCTTAACATTTTTCACTTCATTTCCTTTAAGTGAAACCATTCTGCCGAATTTTCCCCTTGCAACTAAATCAATTGCAAAAGCGCCGAATTTTGTAGAAAGAATTCTATCATACGGAGTAGGAGTTCCTCCGCGCTGTACATGTCCCAAAACCGTAACCCTTGTTTCGCGTCCTGTATTTTCTTCAATATTTTTTGCAACTAATTCGGCAATTCCGCCGAGTTGATTCGGATCGGTTCTTTTAATGTCATGCCCCTTCAAAACAATATCACCATCTTTAGCTTTTGCTCCTTCAGAAACACAGACCAGGCTAAACTTCTTCCCTTGCATTTCTCTCTGTCTAATTTTTTCATATACTTTTTCCCAATCAAACGGAATTTCAGGGATAAGAATAATATCAGCGCCTCCGGCTAATCCGCCGTGCAAAGCGATCCACCCGGCATATCTTCCCATAACCTCAACAACAATAACCCTGTGATGAGATGATGCGGTTGTGTGTAATCTATCAAGCGCTTTGGAAACAACATAAACGGCAGAATCATGTCCGAATGTTAAATCAGTTGAATCCAAATCATTATCGATCGTTTTTGGAACACCGACGCAATTCAATCCCATCGAGGATAATTTATTTAGAATATGCATTGTTCCATCACCACCAATACCAATTAGGCAATCTAAATTCCATAACTTATAATTTTTTACTGCTTCTTCACCAAGATCAAGAATTTCAATTTTTCCATCTTTTTCAATGGGATAATGAAATGGATCGCCTTTATTTGATGCACCTAAAATTGTACCTCCCATCGCTAAAATACCTGAAACATCTTTGTTGTATATTTCTTTTGATTTCCCTTCAACTAATCCTTCAAAACCGTCAATAATTCCCAGCACAGTCATCCCATGTTCAATAGCGGGTTTTGTTACACCGCGGATAACCGCATTCAGTCCGGGGCAATCTCCTCCTCCTGTTAATATTCCTACTCTTTTTACTTTAAATGGAGCCATTACTTTCCTCTTATATTTATTTTATCTTTATTAAAGATAATTTCTTTTGTTGTTTTAAAAATAAAGCCTAATAACTGTATGTAGTTTTTCAATTCTTTCAAACTGATGGATATTCTTTGCTGCAATTTTTATTGAATCATTTGAAGAACTTTTCGGCAAAAGGATATCCGAATTGTAATTCTCTTTATCAAACCGATCTTCCACTTCGCTTCTTGAGGAAGTGAGTCAATATTTCTTTCCTAAAATTGATATACGATATTAACGCTGTTTTTTGAATTGCGTTATACTAATATTGTGTTTTTTAGGCTCTTCAATGAAATAATCAAATTGTGAAAGAACATTTAGACGTTTTCCTAAAGTTTCTAAGGCAGATGCTTCTAAATTCATAATTAATATTAATTTTCAATCAAAATTTACGAATTTTTTTTGATTTGATGAATTCCCCATTATACTTTTTTTTAAGAATGTTTTATTGCTTATTTGACTGCCGGAATTGCCCAATCCGGGAAGACAGAAAGATCAATATTGAAAATTATCCTTCCGAAAAAATAAACGGCTAAGAGCAATACCGGGATGCTGATCAAATTTAAACACACCCCAACTTTCGCCATTTCACTCATTTTTAACCGCTGGCTTCCGAATACAACTGCATTTGGCGGTGTACCAACCGGAAACATAAACGCAAACGAAGCCGAAAGCGTAGCCGGAATCATAAAGAAAAGAGGATGTATGTGCATTGCAACAGCCATTGAAGCGGTAATCGGCAAGACCATTTCCGCGGTTGCGGTATTGGATGTAAATTCGGTTAAAGCTTGAACGACAAAAGCAATAACTACCATCATTAAAATTGGCGAAAGAGATCCGAATGATGTTAGCGTTTTTCCTATGCTTTCTGAAAGTCCGCTCGTTACAAATCCTTTTGCAAGAGCAAAGCCGCCGCCAAATAATAAAATTATTCCCCAGGGAATTTTTACAAAAACTTCTTTATCAAGTAAAAAAGTTGCCGCTTTATTTTTTGAAGGAATAACAAAAAGAAGCGAAGCCATTGCTATCGCAACCACTCCATCATTAAAATATTCCGGATGAGGAAAAATATTTGACCATCCGGGAATAGTAGTAAAACCGAGGATCATATCACTTCTGAATATCCACAATATTGCCGTAGTAAAAAAAACACCGCCTACAAATAATTCTTCCGAACTTATTTTTCCCAATCCTTTTTTCTCTTCTTTTATCATTTGAATATCGGCACTTAAATCTTTGTGAATTTTAAAGAATACTTTAACAAGAAGAAAATAGCATACCGTTAAAAGGAAAAGCGCAATAGGTAAGGCTAACTGCATCCAAGCGCCAAAACCGATTTCCGGGGCATGCGGAAAAATAATGTGCAGTATTCTTGCAAGCGATAAATTTGGAGGCGTACCGATTAATGTTGCTATTCCACCTATTGATGCGCCGTAGGCAATGCTCAACAAAACTGCAGTGGAAAAAGAATGAGTAATTTCTTCCGAAAACTTTTCTTCAAGTTGAGTAATTATTGCCAGACCGATCGGCAGCATCATTACAGCTGTTGCGGTATTCGAAATCCACATAGAAATAAAAGCAGAAGATAAGAGAAATCCCAAAACAATTTTTTGCGGACTACTTCCGACAACTGAAATAATAAAAAGCGCAATCCGTTTGTGGAAATTCCATTTTTCCATAGCAAGTGCAATAAGGAAACCGCCAAGAAATAAAAAAATAGTTGAATTAATATATGTCATTGCGGTTTGTTCTCCGCTCACAATTCCAAAAATCGGGAAAAGGAATAGTGGAAGAAGAGAAGTGGCAGCCAAAGGAACGGCTTCTGTAACCCACCAAACCGCCATTAAAGCAGCCACAGCGGCCATTTTTGTTATCATCGGATTTGTTTTATCAAAATCAAAAAAGAGAAGAATTATTACAAAAGCTATAAGACCAACAAATAAACCGATTTTTTTTTTCATACCATATCCTCTGATTTTGTGCTTATGATAATAAAATTAATTAATAAAATGGAATTAAGGAAATTTATTTTCACTTTACCTATATTTAAATAAAAGATTTGGCAAGTTACTTATTAACAATTTTTCGGAGTATTTTGATGAAGAGAATTGCTGTTTACCCCGGTACTTTTGATCCTGTAACAAACGGGCACATCGATATTGTACAGCGTGCATGTGAATTATTTGATGAAGTTATCGTTACGGTTGCAGTTAATCCTTCAAAAGATCCGATGTTTACCGTTGATGAGAGGTTAAATCTTTTAAAAGAAAGTTTAAAGGATTTTCCTTCCGTAAAAATTGATTCGTTTAACGGACTGATAGTTGAACACGCCCATTCGGTAAACGCCGCTGCAATAATCCGTGGATTGCGGGCTGTTTCTGATTTTGAATTTGAATTCCAAATGGCGTTAATGAACAGAAAACTTGCCGACGACATTACTACTGTTTTTCTAATGCCGAATGAAAAATATACATATTTGAATTCAACTATTATCCGTGGTCTGGCAAGATTCAAAGCGGACGTAAGCGAGTTTGTACCGGAAGCTGTGCAAAATGCGTTAAGAAAAAAAGTAGAAAAAAGATAGAGATTTTTTTTAACCCCGATACTGCAAAAAATCATTTTTTTACCTCTATCAACAGTTCGTGTTAATTCCCCACCGTGCGGGGCAAGCTGTGCAATTCGTGTCTGGTTTTTATTCTATCATATTTTTAACCCGGGCTTTTACTTTAACAGCTCCTGCATGTTTAAAGAATAAAGTAACTTCACCTATTTGACCTTCCTTTAAATCCTTTTTCAAACCAATAAGCATAACGTGAAATGACCGTGGTTTCAATTTTAAAGTTTCGCTGGATTTAATTTCCAGGTTACCTGCTTCACGCATCCCCATCATTCCATTTTCTTCATATGTTTCGTGAACCTGGACGAGCCTGGCTAACGAAGAAGCGACTTTATATAACGTATCCGTTTTAGTTGAAATATTTTTCACATCGGCAAAGAATGCCGTATTCATTCCCTTCCCGGCGTTGCGTATCCATTGATTTTCAATGTTAATCTTTCCGTTGGTTTGAAAAAACAGAAAAAGAATTGATAAAAAATAAAGCACGTTAGTCTCACAAGTTTTTAATATCGTTAATAATTTCTTCTAAATTGATTTCGCTTCCCCTATAACTTTTGCGGATATTCTGATCTTGATCAACTAACGTGATGCGGTCTGTGTGCATAAAAAAATAAACCGGTTCCATATTTTCTGTAAAAGTTGTATCGTTTGCAATAGCAACTATGTGAAATGTTTCCATTAACGATTTTATATTTTCTCTTTTACCGGAGAATAAATTGTAGTTTGATAGATCGAGATTTCTAACATCGGTAAAATTTTTCATAACCGATGGAGTATCGCGTTCGGGATCAAAAGAGATTGCTGCAAATGAAACGTTATCGATTTTTTCTTCTTTTGCTTTTTTCTGTATGAGTTGAAGGTTGTGTGTTGTAAGAGGACAAATATCGGGACAGTTTGTAAAAATAAAACTTACAAGTAAAATTTTACCTTTATAATGCTTCGGAAAATCTATCGTTAAGCTATCTTGACTGACTAAAGTTTTCGAACGGTTACCAACAAATTCTTTTTCAGGAAATTTACTTTGGCATGAAATAAAAAGCAGAGAGATGAGTAAGAAAAAAAAATATTTCATATTAACATCTATAATTCAAATTCTAACTTTTGTTGATGAATATTATTCCGGAATTTGAATATCGAATATTGAACAAGGAATGAGAAAGAAAGAAGTTTTCCGCCTTCTAAATTCGACATTCCTTGTTCGTTATTCATTATTCTTTTTTCCCCAACTTAGAGTTTATAACCGCTTCGGTCCTGCATTATAAACTTCATCGGTGACACCTTTTTTGAACAGTTTGAAATTATCTATAAACCGCGCAACCAGAGCGTCATATTTGTTCCAATATTCTTCTTTATTTCCCCAAGCGTTCATAGGATCAAGAACATCTTGTGGAACTTCGGGACAAGTGAGAGGAACTTCAAATCCGAATAATTTATCTTTTCTGTACTTAACCGAATCAAGTTTTCCATCAAGCGCTGCGTTAAGCAAGTTACGCGTATGTCTGATGCTGATACGTTTACCAACTCCAAATTTTCCGCCAACCCAGCCTGTGTTTACAAGCCAAACGTTTGATTGGTTTTTCATAATTCTTTCTTTCAGCATTTCTGCATATTTAAAAGGATGACGAACCATAAACGGCGCTCCAAAACAAGCCGAGAACGTAATCTGTGGTTCAATGCCCAAACCGATTTCCGTTCCGGCAATTTTTGAAGTATAACCGCTGATGAAATGATATTGCGCTTGTTCAGGAGTAAGTTTTGCTATCGGAGGCATAACACCGGAAGCATCGCAAGTTAAGAAAATAATATTCTTCGGATGTGTGTGTGCATATCCTTCCTTGACAATGTTCGGGATAAACTCAAGCGGATATGAAGCGCGTGTATTTTCGGTAATACTGTCATCATTCAAATCAATTTTACGAGAGATCGGATCGAAAGTTACATTTTCTAAAATCGTTCCATACTTTTGTGTGCAAGCAAAAATTTCAGGTTCGCTTTCCGCAGAAAGTCCGATAACTTTTGCGTAACATCCGCCTTCAAAATTGAAAATACCGCTGCTGCTCCAACCGTGTTCATCATCGCCAATTAATTTTCTTTTAGGATCAGCGGAAAGTGTAGTTTTACCGGTACCGCTTAATCCGAAAAATAATGCAGTATCCCCTTCTTTACCAAGGTTAGCGGAACAGTGCATCGGAAGAACATCGTTAAATGTTAAAAGATAATTTAACACGGTGAAAACTGATTTTTTTATTTCTCCGCCATATTCGGTGTTCGCAATAATCGCCATCCGGTTTGCAAAGTTTACAATAATTGCTGTCTCTGTCCGCGTTCCGTCAATAACCGGGTCAACTTTAAAACCCGGAACTGAAATAACGGTAAATTCAGGAATGAATTTTTTTAATTCGTCTTTACTGTCGGTTGTGATAAACATATTTCTTGCGAACAAACTATGCCATGCTTTTTCCGTAATAATTCTGACCGGCATTCTATATTCCGGGTCAGCGCCGGCGTAACAGTCTTGCACAAACAATTCTTCACCTTGTGCCCAAGCCTGTAACCTTGCGAACAAAGCATTAAATTTTTCAAGTGAATACGGACGGTTGTAAACGCCCCACCAAACATTATCAATAGTGGATTCTTCTTGAACAACAAATTTATCTGCCGCAGCGCGGGCTGTATGTTTACCGGTATTTACCAACATTGCGCCGTGTGCCGAATATCTGGCTTCGTTTCTGAAAATAGCTTCTTCATTCAACGCTGCGTCTGGTAAATTCCAGAAAACTTTATCAAGATAGGTTAAACCTTGATTTTTTAATCTAAAATCGGAAGCTAATTCCATAGCTTCTTTACTTGCGGGAGTTTTGAAATCTAAATATTTACTCATAACCAATCTCTCGTTAATTTACGGTCGCCAATATAAAGTTCATTTGGGGCGTTTGGATCCAAAGCCCATTTGATGCGTTCAATTCCTTCCGTAATATCTTTAATGGAACCGCAGTAACTTAAACGTAAGTGTCCGTCCAAACCAAATTCTTTTCCCGGAACGGTGAGCACTTGAACTTTATCAATTAAGAAGTTCGAGAGTTTATTTGAATCTTTTTCATATGCGCTGAAATCTGCAAAGCAATAAAAAGTTCCGTCTGGTTTTGTAACTTTTACGCCGTCAAACGAATCGAGCAAATCCAGCATAATGTTACGATTGTTTTCTAATGTAACACGAAGATTTTCTACACTTGATTGAATTCCATTTAACGCGCCGACAGCAGCCTTTTGCAATACAACGGAAGGACCGGAAGTTTGATGTCCTTGAATGTTCGCCATAGCTTCAATTATTTTTTTATTTGCAACAGCCCAACCGATTCTGAACCCGGTCATCGCATATTGCTTTGAAACTCCGTTGATAACAATCAATTTTGATTTATCAACGCTTTCTCTTGTAAAATCGTAACAACTGATCGGCTTCTTTCCGTCAAATACAAGACGATGATAAATGTCATCCATAATTAAGTATAAATCTTTTTTCTCGCAGAATTTTACAATATCGGCAATAAATTCTTTCGAATACATAGCGCCCGTTGGATTGTTCGGACTATTGATAATAATTGCTTTTGTCTGTCCGCTGATCCGTTGTTCAAAATCCGAAATGCGCGGATAAAAAGAACCATCCTCAGGTAAAACCGGAACGCCGATTGCACCGCAAAGTTTTGCCATTTCAGGATAACTTACCCAGAACGGCGCCGGATAAAGAATTTCATCTTGAGGATTTAAAATCGCTTGCATAGCGACCATTATCGCTTGCTTAGCTCCGCCGCTTGCTATTACATTTTCAGGCATTACGTGCCGGTTATAAAATTCTTCGGTGTAACGGATAATCGCTTTTTTTAAGGGAAGAATTCCGTCCGCCGGAGCGTAACGAACTTCGCCTGTATTGAGTGAATTTACCGAAGCCATAATTGCATCCATCGGAGCCATCGATTTTGGTTCGCCGCCACCGAGATGAATTACCGGGTCTCCCTTTTCTCTAAGTATCGCTGCCTTTTCATTCAATCTTAAAGTCGGAGAAGCGCTTATCGTTCTTGCTATTAAACTTAGACTCATCTGTGTCAATCCTAATTTTTATTAACTAATTTATTTATTTTCTTTTGCAATTTATTTCTCCTTTGCCTGATAAGCAAGGAAAATTCGTTCGACCAAGAATAGAATTGCCCTTGGGGGAATAAATATTCAGAACACGAAGAAAAACTTTGAGGATTTTTTGATGTTTTTAACATAAGCACTATTTTAAAATTGATTTTCAAAACAACTTTATTTCAATTAGATTTTACCAGGAGTAAAACTTGTCATCTTTATCGGAATTAATGTTAAATGTTGGAGAAAGTAAAACAATGGCGCTTTCTGCTTTAATTAAAGAATTAAAGGCGGAAGGAAAAGATGTTTTAAGTTTTACCGCCGGCGAACCGGATTTTAATACGCCGGAATTTATTAAGAAAGCGGCAATAAAGGCGATTCATAATAACTTTACCAGATACACTGCAAACGAAGGAGATCCCGAACTTTTAAAAGCAATTATTGAAAAATTTGCTAAAGATAATGACCTTCGTTTTGAACCGAAAAATATTTTAGTTTCAAGCGGCGCAAAACATTCAATCTATAACGTATTGATGGCGCTCTGTAATCCCGGAGATGAAGTAATTTTTCAATCGCCATATTGGGTTAGTTATCCAGAAATGGTAAAATTAGCCGGAGCAAAACCTGTAGTGATTGAAACTCATGCTGAAGAAAAATTTAAGATCACTCCAGAGCAATTAGAAAAAGCCATTACGCCGAAGACAAAAGTATTTTTATTCAATACGCCCTCAAATCCAACAGGCGCTGTATATTCAAAAGATGAAATTCTTGCGCTTGCGGAAATTTTGAAAAGAAATGATGTTTTTATCATATCCGATGAGATTTATGAAAAAATAGTTTTCGACAAAGAGAAACATTTTGCAATCGGTTCAGTTGAAGCGCTGAGAGAAAAAACTATTACCATAAACGGTGTAAGTAAAGCTTATGCAATGACGGGATGGCGTATCGGTTACGCCGCAGGAAATGAAAAAATAATACGGCTTGCAAGAAACTTACAGAGCCATTCAACTTCAAATGCTTGTTCTATTTCTCAAGCAGCAGCGGTTGCAGCTTTAACTCAACATTCAGAAGAAGTTACAGGAATGGTAATTGCTTTTCAGAAAAGACGCGATTTTATTGTTGATGAGTTAAACCGGATTGACGGCATTCACTGTCCGTTACCCAAAGGAGCATTTTATGTTTTCTTTGATGTAAGCAAGTTCTTTGGAAAAACTACCGACCACACCAAAATAACCGATTCAACTTCATTCTGTGATTATTTGTTGAAAGAAGAACGCGTCGGCTTAGTACCGGGCATTGCCTTTGGAAATGATAAGTGTGTAAGAATGTCGTACGCTTGTTCCTACGAAGAAATTATTGATGGGATTAATAGAATTAAAAGCGGATTAAAAAAATTGGGATAAACATTTTCAACTTGAAAAAAATTATCCCCGTCGGTTTAAAATTAATTTTTAGCGATATATAGAGTCAATGCCTCTCTGATCTTTTCTGTAGGCATTTTTTCTCCCGTCCACAATTCAAATGATTTTGCTCCTTGATGCACCAACATGTTAATGCCATTTAATATTGTAGCGCCTTCACCGGCAGCTATTTGAAGGAGTTGTGTCTGCGGAGGATTATAGACTAAATCAAAAACTATTTGATCTTTTACAAATGCATTATTCAAATTAATGATAGTATCTTCTATTTCAGGGAACATTCCTACTGAAGTTGCATTAACGATCAATTTTGAATTTCTAAAAACTTCTACAAGATCAGGGGGAAAAAGTTCAAACGTTTTGAAATTCTCATATTTCATCTTTTCATAGAAATAATTTTTTAAACTATCGGCTCGCTGTTCTGTTCGGTTAACAATATTTATCTGTGAAGGTTTAAAATTTCTGATCAGAGAATAAATTACTGCACGGCAGGCTCCGCCGGCTCCAACAACGGTAACTTCATTATTTGCTATTTCATCTTTAAAGGGATTCAGCGTTTCAATAACTCCGGTAACATCGGTATTATAACCAATGAGCTTTCCCATTTCATTTACAACCGTATTAACAGAGCCGATAATACCTGCTTCCTCCGATAAACTGTTCACATAACCAACCATAGCTTCTTTGTGAGGAATAGTTACATTAAAGCCTTTAACTCCAAGGGCGACAATTCCCCTTAAAGCATTTCTCAAATTCGCATGAGGAACATCAAACGGCAAGTAAATGTAATCGAGCCCAAGTAAATCAATTGCCATATTATGAATAAACGGAGAATATGTATGCTTAATTGGATGCCCGAGTAAACCCAGTACCTGGGTTGAGAGATGAAATATGTCTTTCATAAATAACTGCTCTTGTTAAAAAAGATTTATCGAACTTGAAAAATGGAATTGTCTTCCATTAAAGAAATAAAAAGTTTAGAATGAATAACCCCGGGGAAAGATTCGGAAAATATCTTTTTTAATTCCGGTTTTACAGTAAAAGCTCGCTTCAAATAATACAACCCGTGTTTACTCATTTTCTTTTGAAAATACAATTTTGAAAGTTGATAGTAGCTTTCGGCATCGTTAGGTTGGAACTGTAATGCTTTAAACAAATAATCAATTGCTTTATCAATGGCGAAAATGCTTGAATATTTTTTTGATAATTCCTTAATTACCATAACATTGGATGGAGTTTCTTGGTTCAATTCAATGAGTTCGTTGATGCGCAAAATAGTTGATTCATCAATTTGAAAATTTTCCCGGAGTGAAACATCCCAAACTTCATCTGAGAAATAGTTTGCCGCTAATGCCAAACGAAAATCTCTTAAAGCTGAACGGACTTTATTCAATTTATAAAAACAAAAACCTCTTCCGAGAAATGCTTCATGGTAACCGGAATCTTTTTTGATCGCCCTGGTATAAAATTTTATCGCAGTTACGTAATCTTCTTTTTCTTCATAGATTGTGGCAATGTTAAAATAAGCGGCTTCGTCGTTCCGTTCAAGTTTCAAAACATTTTTAAAACATTCAATCGATTGATCATATTTCCCTAAATCGGCAAAAAGATTTCCTAGATTAAACCACGCATCCGTAAAATGATCGTCAATTGCCAGAGACAATTCGTAGCTGTTAATTGCTTTTTCAGGTCTATCCAATCCTTCTAAAACAATTCCCCGGTTAAACCAGCCAACTTCGCAATTCGGTTCAATATCCAAATATTTATCATAAGCTTCTAAAGCAGCCGGATAGTTGTTGCCGTACTCGTAACTAATCGCCATCTGAAAAACAGCTTCGGAAAATTCAGGGTCAAGTTCGGCGGCTTTTTCAAAATATTCAACAGCTTTAGCATAAAGTTCTTTCATCTGATAAAGCTTCCCGAAACGGTAATAGACCAGTTCATTCTTCGGTTCAATTGCTAACGCTTGCTGTAAAACCCGCTGCGCTTCTTCATAATTTTTTAAATTGATATTGATCGACGCTTTTTCAGTCAACGCATCCACATCCACCGGATTAAGCGAAAGAGCTTTGTCTATAAATTTCATTGCACGGCGGTTTTGGTTTAATTGAATAAGACAAATCCCTTTTTGTAAATAAAGATCGGCATTATATGGAGCAACCTCCAGAAGTTTCTCAGTGAAATAGAGCGCATCGCGGTAACGGTAGTTATCAATACAGAGATCGACAACATCTTCCAGAAAATTTTGATTGGTAAAGGTCTTCCCTTCTTCAATAAGAGCTTTTGCTTTTTTTATTGAAGCTGGAAGATCCGTACTTTCTAAAAATTCATTCTCGTTCTCAGAATATTCGGAATCAAAAAAAGACATTCAGTACCCATTTATTTGTAAAGTCAATCAAAATGTAATCTTTAATGACTATAAAATCAAGTTGATTTTTAGGGATTAATTACTTATGTGGCAAAAAATGTTATTTCGACTGAAAATTTGCAATAAATTGTGTTAATATCCGCTATTCCAAAAAGTTTACACTTATTTGATCGCCAAATCTTCTTATTTTTGCTAACCATAATTTTGGAGAAAAGATGAATAAAAAAACTTGTAAAATCTGTTTTTTGGCTGTTTTTCTAATCCCTTTTGGAATATTCAGCCAAACTTTAAAAGAAAACGCTAATAATGACGTAACGAATTCACGTAAAAATATAATTACGGAAACTGTCGCAAAAGTTAGTCCCGCGGTTGTAGGAATAAATGTAACCGAAATTAGACAGTACCAAAACCTATTTTCAAATCCTTTTTTTGATGATTCATTTTTTAAACAGTTTTTTGGAGACCAGACAACAAAGCAGAAAGTGAAAAGTCTCGGTTCCGGAATTCTCGTTTCACCCGATGGATATATTGTTACCAACGACCACGTTGCCGGAAATGCATCGGAAATTGTTGTTACGCTAACGAATGGGAAACAGTACAATGCTAAAACCGTTGGCTCGGATCCGGTTTCAGATATTTGTTTGTTAAAAATAGAATCTTCTCCGCAAGATAAAGATGAAAAATTCCCCTTTATTCCTTTTGGTAATTCTGATGAGGCTATCATTGGCGAATGGGTGATCGCACTCGGAAATCCATTCGGACTCTTTGAGATTAACGACAAACCCACTGTTACCGTCGGAGTAATAAGCGCAATGGGAATGAATTTGGACCCGATACAAAACCGTTATTATTTAAATATGCTTCAAACTGATGCGGCAATAAACGGCGGCAACAGCGGCGGACCTTTGGTAAATAGCATCGGCGAAGTAATCGGGATGAACACCATAATTTATACAGCCGGAGGAAATTCCGGTAGCATTGGTCTTGGGTTTGCAATTCCAATCAACAAAGTAAAACGGATTGTTGATGAACTAAAAACTAAAGGAAAGATCGAAAGAGATTTTTATCCCGGATTTGCTATTCAAAATATTGATGAAACTATTGCCCATTATTTTAAGTTGGAATCAACAAGAGGTGTGATCGTTACGCAAGTTGAAAAAAACTCACCCGCCGGAAGAGCAGGCTTTAAACCGGGCGATGTTATTACACAAATAAATGAATACAAAATTAATAACCAGCAAAACCTTATCGGCGTTTTGCAGGAGTTTAGAACAAACCAAAAAATCGATGTAAAAATAATCCGCGATAATACCAACGAAACAATTAATATGAAATTGGAGACACACTAATGATCGAAAGATATACCCGCCCGGAAATGGGAAAGATTTGGGAAGATGATTTTAAATACACAACCTGGCTGCAAATTGAAATTCTTGCGTGCGAAGCAAGAGCCGAGCTTGGACAAATTCCGAAAGAAGATGTAGAAGTTATTAAACAAAAAGCAAAGTTCGACGTAAAAAAGATTTTGGAAATTGAAGAAACCACACAGCATGATGTCATAGCATTTCTTACAAATGTTGCCGAGTATGTCGGTCCGGTTTCGCGGCATATTCATTACGGAATGACTTCTTCCGATATTCTCGACACTACTCTTTCCTTTCAAATGAAAACCGCGGGAGAAATTCTTTTAAAAGATTTGGAAGAATTAAAATCGATCTTAAAAGAAAAAGCGATTGAATATAAAAATACTTTATGCGTCGGTAGAACGCATGGAATACATGCAGAGCCAACAACCATGGGATTAAAATTCGCCTTATGGTTTGAAGAAACAAAAAGAAATATCGAACGATTATATTCTGCAATCGAACGAATAAGTGTTGGGCAAATCTCCGGCGCAGTCGGAACGTTTGAACATCTTTCTCCACAAGTTGAAGAATACGTTTGCAAAAAGATGGGATTAACTCCGGCACCGGTTTCTACACAGGTAATTCAGCGGGATAGACACGCTGAGTATCTTTCTGTCCTTGCAATTACCGGAAGCACGCTCGAAAAAATTGCAACGGAAATCCGTCACTTACAAAAAACCGAAGTGCTTGAAGCTGAAGAGTTTTTCGGTAAAGGACAAAAAGGTTCTTCTGCAATGCCACATAAAAGAAATCCGATTACGTGTGAAAGAATTGCCGGACTTGCACGAATCCTTCGCGGAAATGCTACAGCGGGATTTGAAAATATTTCTCTCTGGCACGAACGCGATATTACCCATTCTTCAGTTGAACGTGTCATCATTCCCGACAGTACAATTCTTTTGAATTATATGCTTGCAAAGATGAAAGATTTGATTAAAAATCTTCTCATCTATCCTGAAAATATGTTGAGAAATCTCAACCTTACCCGTGGACTTGTCTTCTCGCAAACCATTCTCCTAAAAATTACAGAGAAAGGAGCAACGCGCGAAGAAGCTTATAAAATAGTACAGACCTCCGCAATGAAAGTCTGGGCAGATCAAAGTATAAATTTAAGAGATGAGTTACTTGCTTCTGAAGAAGCTGCGAAGTATCTATCTAAAGAAGAGATTGAAACTATTTTCAACAATGATAAAATGTTGAAGAATGTGGATTATATTTTTCAGAGGACGGTATTAAAATAGGGTATGTACTCTTTAGCCTGTGCCAGTTGAATCCTTAACAGATTTTTAATCGACACGAATTTCACCCTTGAATATTCACGGTTTAAATTAATAAAAAAATAAATTGCACATTTTTGACAGTAACTGCCTTTGAGTTATATAAACATTGAAAGTTCAGTGTCTGCAAAACAAATAATTATTTAGCTCAGCGATTTTAATAAGTTGCACAATGAACTTAATTCAGGTTTCTCTGATGCAGCCCCTTTCATAATACATTCTTTTATTAAACTTGGATTTATTCTTTCTAATAATGGAGAAATTACATTCAGGATTTCTCCTCCTCTTAGACGTTTTTTATTATTATCTCTAACGTTTATAGGAGCAAAGAAATTAATGAAAACATATTCTAATCCGTCCAAAAACACATTACATGATTCATCATCAACTTCTTTTTGAAAATAAAATACAGTTAATGAAAACAATAATTTATTTAGTCCCTCAAATCGAAATTCGAGATCATATTTGTCAACTTTTTCATTTATCGCCACAATTATTTTTTTTACTTCTGAAAGAACTTTTGGAGTTTGAATCGAATCAATTTCCAAAAAATAACCAACCAAATTACGAGCTAAATCAAAATCTAATTTATAATATGATTCAGAGATTTCGGATAATAAATCAGTTAAGTTAGATAATTCAAACAAATCTCTTTTCTTTAA
>JALNWB010000094.1 GCA_023231105.1 Ignavibacteriaceae bacterium
AAAAAGATTTGTCGCTTTTACAAATGCATCAATATTGGCGAATGTTTTTCTGATCTGCGTATCAACAAGAAAATTTTTATCGCCGGTAATTCGGTTCTCGTAACGCAACATCCATGTTTGCGTTATATCGAAATACAATGCGTTCGTAATTCCCATAACAAGTTGATGCCTCAAATGATCAAGCACATAACGCGATTGAAAATTCTCTCTATTCAACGAAGCCTCTACATTCAAATAAGTATAACCGATAGTAATTCTTCTAATTATTCGCAGAGAAATTTCTTCCGTATTGAGTTCTGCATTAGCTTCAAAGCCGCTTGTTACTGTATTAACGATGTTGTATGCATGCCACACCGAATCGGTTAGAGCCTTTCCCCAATCAATGCTGTTGTTACCATTTCTTCTAAATACACTGAACGAAGTCGAAAATTTTTCTTCCATAAAATGTATTCCGGTTTCATAGTTCGTACTTTCTTCATATTGTAAACCGGGATTCCCCTTCTGCGTTCCGTTCTGTGGTGTTACAAAATAATTATAGTAAAGTTCCGTATAACTTGGCAAACGAAAAGCTTTTCCATATGAGGCATAAATCCGCGCTGAAGAAAAAATATTGTAACCAACACTTACGCCGGGCCAAAATTTCCATCCGATATTTGCATAATTGTAAGTGAAGAAACCAACCGTTGCATTTATATTTTTATATGTGGTTTTCTGCTCTGCAAAAATTCCCTTTCGTTCACGCGAATGATCCCCCAAATTTGAACTTGCGATAACATCTCTGTTATATTCTGCGCCGAAAGCGGTTGTTCCAAATTCCGTTTGATATGTTGCCTGCATTTCCGCTCCATACACATTCGTTTTGTGTACATTCCGGTAACCGGAAGGATTCAAATAATTTAAAAGATATTCGTCATCATTTCTCCGCCAATAAATTTTAGGAGAAAGAACAAGTTTAGCCGCATAAAATTCTCCAGTAACACTTGCTAGTTTTGTTCTTGTATGTTCCCATTGATTTGGAAATTTATCCGAATAAAAACTGTTCGCCCCAAATTTTTTTTCATCATATCCAAATGAAAAATTAACAAACTGCTCACCAAACAAAACAGAGGAGCGGTATGAAGCATTTACTTCGTCAAAGTTTGTATTGTGGCGGTAACCGTCACTCTTCTTTTGTGAAAAAGAAAAGTGATTGTTCATAGAGCCGAATCCATAACTTCCCGATAATGCTGCGTCATAAAATCCGTGTTCGCCGCCGGTAATTTGAACAGCTGCACTTTTTTCATTTCCTTTTTTTGTGATGATATTTATCACTCCGCCAAATGCATTTGGACCAAATGTACTGGAACCATCCCCTTTCACTATTTCAATCCGCTCAACTTGATCTAACGAAATAGGAAGATTTAAATTATGATGTGCTGTTTGCGGATCGCTTACTTTTATGCCGTCAATCATTATCAAAGTTTGTTCAAATGTTCCGCCACGGATACTTACGTCTGCCTGCACACCTTCAACACCGCGCTGTTTAATATCAACTCCAGCAACATATTGAAGCAAATCTTGTACGCTGTTTACCGGTGTGGCAATTATGTCTTCCAGTCTTATAATATGAATATTTCTAGTCGTTTCAGAAAGTTTACTTGCGGTTCTTCCCGCAGTTACCACAATTTCATCAAGGTTATAAACTTTCTCCTGAGGAAAGAGTGGACATATGAAAAAGAAAAAAAGAATGAGCCCATGAGAAATATGTTTAAAGGATATAAATTTTTGTTGCATATTATTTTCTAATAGTGAATTTGTCAATAATTTTAATTTCAGAACCAAGTTTGTCGTTCGTTTTTTCCTTTGGAAATGCCCCGTATGTTGTTACGTCAACTTTGTTTTTTTTTACATCGAAAACGACATACTCAAATGCGCGTACACCAACAAAATCCCTCGAAGCTTGTGAATTCTCTCCGGGACCATAAAAATAGTTTAATGTCTGATAATATGGAACTGCTTCTTCATAAGTAAATTCCTGCTCGGGATTTTTCAGTTCGTCATATTTAGGATTAAAATAATAAAGCGGCGCTCCCGAACTTCCGGCAACAATTTGATAAATGCCGTCAACTGATTCTCTTCCGTAAAGATGTTCGTGTCCACAAATATATGCGGTAACCTTGTAATCTTTAAGAATCCGTAAAAACTCATTTCGCTGATCGAGATACCACTGCCGTGTAGAATCCAAAGGAAGTTTTAACTTCAAGCCAAGATTTGGCAAACCATCCCGTAAATGCCCGCCAATCGGGAAAGCGGGTTCATGGCTTGTAATAAAAATATCGGTTACTCCTCTTTTCCTTGCTTCTTTTAAATCATTCTCAAGCCAGTCTAAATTTTTGATATAATGCCAATCACGTTTGTCATCGGTAGAGTCATTCGGATTACCGTAATACCAGCGGTCTGAGGTAACAAAAACAAAATGATGTTTTTCATAATCAAAAGAATAAGAAATTCCTTTTTCATCAGATGGTCCGTTCAAAAAAACATCGGGAAAAATCTTCCTGAAATTTTCTTCGTCCTTCGGATGCTGTACCTCATGATTGCCAACCACCACCCAAATTTTCGGCCATACCATATTCAGATTATTATAAATCGGAGACATTACTTCTTTCCAATGCAAAAGTTCAGTAACAGTTTGGTCAGGATTGGTCTTGCTCCCATCAACTAAATCTCCTGCAAAAATTACAAACTTTGCATCCGGCTGAGTTTTAACCATGTTATCCACAAGCGCAGAAAGGATTTTTTTGTTCACACCAACATCGCTACCTCTGCTGTCTGACATTGCAACAAATTTTAAATTTTGAGGAATTAAAATCCCACTTAGCATTAGAACTACAAAAATATTTTTAATTAGCTGTTTCGCCATAACTACCTTTAATTGAAGAAATTAATTAGAATTATATATGTTTTTTAATTGTTGAAAATTTTCTTTCCCATCGTGCGGTAAATCCCTACAACCAAACCTACAATTTTAAATTTAGGATCATTAGCTTCAATGACAATCGGTTTGTATTCAGGATTTTCAGAATGGAGTTTTATGCTCCCGCCTTTTTTGTAAAACCTTTTTACTACAGCAGCATCTTCTAAAATGGCAACCACAATTTGCCCGTTGGCAAATTCTGTATCGGGTTTAACGATAATTACATCTCCACTAAAAATAAAGGCATCTTTTAAGCTATCGCCTTTAACACGCAATAAAAAAGATTCAGCCGGCATTTTAACAATAGCCGGTAATTGAATCGTATCAATTGAATCAGGATAAATTGTCAGCGGATTTCCTGCTGCTACTTCCCCTAATATAGGATGCGGAATAAAGTATTTATCTTCCAAAGTAATTTCAATGCTTCGGGAAAGTTTTGGATTTTTCTTGATGTATCCCTTCCTTTCGATTGCTTGCAAATGCTGTTGGACTGTTGCCCGATTTTTATAGCCGAACCGAAGTGCAATTTCCGCTAATGAAGGCGGAATTCCCCTTCCCACTTTTTGTTCGATCAGAAAATTCAATATTTTGTGTTGAATTTCAGTTAATTCTTTTGACATTGACATACTTCCGTTCGGTGAATCCCATTTGTTCACATGAATAAATACCATACATATGTATGGTAAAATTATTTTGCAAATGAATATAAGTCAAGGGATTTCCATGAGGATAAGAATTATTATTATATAGTGGACAAAACATAAACCTCTTTAAAAATAATTTCGAGAATAATCTTTTGTAATTTATTACTTTTTAAAGAGATATGAAAAATAGCGGATTACTTGAGGAAAATTCTTTCTAATGCCTCGATCATTTTTTCACGGAAGATAGGCTTGGAAATAAATTCGTTAAATCCGGCGGCAATAAATTTATCTTTATCACCAGGAAGAACATAAGCCGTTACCGCAATAATTGGAAGCGATTTAAATCCCGGCATTTGATGGATCATTTTAAGCGCGTCTAAACCATTGTATTCGCCTTGAAGGTTGATGTCCATAACAATGAAATCAAAACTCTGACTGGTAATAAGCGGCAGAGCTTCTTCAAAACTTACCGCAAATTTAATTTCACCTAATTCTTTCATCTGAACTTTGAAAAGGATTTGCGAATCAACCTGATCTTCTATGTAAAGACAAGAAAGTTTTTGAAGTGCCAATACTTTTTGAACACGAGGAGCTTCTTGGAACTCCTCAACATAAGTTCTTCTATGATTCATTGGAGCCGCTTCAGACTGTCTTGAGAGCGGAGGTGGAATCACTTTCTCAAATTCTTCGTCAGATAATGTGGCTCTACGGTTAAACGGTGTTTGCTGTGCTTGAATCTGTTGGAATGATTTTTCTTCTCTTGCTTGTGTAGTCTTTGAAGTAATTTCTTGGGTGACAGCTTTAATTTCAGCAGTTTGTTTTGATTCAACAACCTGCTTTTGAGCGGGTTGTGCAGTAAATTGTTTTAGCGGGAAGAAAAACCCCATTTCATAAGGTTCGTTCCCTTTTCTAATAATTTCAACATTACAGTTTAATGTTTCCATAAGCTCGCGTAACGTTAGAATAGCAAACCGGGATACCCCATATGGACGGACAAGTGAAACATCACCATTTTGGACTAAAACCGGTTCAAGCGCGAAGAGTAATTTTTCCGAAATTCTTGAAAGTTCATCGCGTATGGAAAAGATAAAATCATTCTCGTCAGTCTGTTCAACAGAAAAATAGAAATGGTTTTCGTCACTAATTTTCGCACAAATGCTTGCCATTGTACCAAAAAACATTTTATACTTTCGTACATCGCCTTCAAGCCAAAGCGGGGCAATTTTAGTAATTAGGCTGTGTTTTTTGTGAATTGGTTCTTCACTAAATTCTTGTTTAACTTTATCAAAGAGGTCAGGTAATGCAAAGGTATTGGATTGGGATTCTTCTTCCTCTTTCAACAAGGTCGAATACTCTGCAATGGCATTCATTGTTCCCATTAATTCGTGTTGATTTTCCTGAATATAGTCCAGCGCTTCTTTTTGGTCAGCGGTTGGAGAAGGTATGCTCTCTTTCACTTCTTGAAGAAAACCCAGCATCACATTAATCGGTGTAAGAATTTCATGAAAAATAGTTGAAAGTTGAGAAGGTTCTAATCGTTTACCGGATTTTTTATTAACCGTTTGTAAGGCAATATCTTTTTCTTCGTTTTGTGGTATTTTAATTAAGATGTTGTAGGAATCTGTTATACCGTTCGCATTTAGATTAGGAATGGCGGTAATTTCAGCAGGAACAAATACTTTCTGCGCATTTTTAATTTCGACCGGCAATTTAATTGATTCTGATAATTTAGCAGAAAATATCTTTGAGGTAATATTTCCACGATCATTATCACTAAAAAGCGAAACCAGCGAATTCCCGACTAAACTCGTTTTGTTGATACCAGTGAAAAGAACAAGATTTTGATTTACAAATTTGATGAATCCCGAATTATCGGTAACTGCAATTAATTGGTCGGTTCCCTCATAAACGGATTTGTACAGTTTAAATTCATTTTCTTTATCAAAATTTTCAGTCACATTTTTGATTATAGTAAAGTGCGCTTCTTTGTTCTCAAAGGTGAATACGTCTTTAAATATTTCAACCGTGATAATTGAACCATCTTTCTTTTTATGGTTGAATGGACCAGAGAAATTTTTCTTCTTGTTTAGTACCGGAGTGTCGAGCAGCGTTTGAATATCTTCAGGGGAATACAAATCTGTCAGGTCCATTTGCAAAAATTCTTCATGCGAATAACCGTAAAGAGAAATTGCAGCATCGTTTGCTTCAAGAAAACGAAGGTTTTCTGCATCATAAATCAAAATTGGATCCGGTAAAGATTTTATTAATACGTCAAACATTTTTCCTCTGGTTTTAATAAATGCTTCAAAGTTATCAAAAGCATCAAGAAATTCTACAACCAAAAAATAAGCATTTGTTTCAACTTTGTCACTATTTAATTTTTTAATTTTTGCTTGAAGATGCCGGATATTTTTGCCATTTCGGAAAGGAATTGAAACAGATAATTCTCCAGTCTTTGCTTCAATTGCTTCTGTTATTTCCTGCGCAATTGATTGAGGAAATATTTGACTGAGGTGAACATTTTCTGTCGAGAATTCGTCAAGTCCGACTAATTCAGAAAAAGGTTTATTCGCTTTTTCAATTCTTGCATTTTCGTTCAGAATACAAACCGGGAATAAAATTGAATTTATCAAATCTTGTATTAAATAATTTCCGCTCTGTAAATCGGAAAATTGATTTTGCACTTTTTCTTTTTGCGCAATTCCTAATTCCGCTATTACTTTGTTATCTGCATCGAGTAGAGGAATAACCACGGATTGATAGTCATGATAATCAGTAAATCCCTTTACAGGAATTCCTTTGATAATTAAAGTATTTCCAGTTGTTTTGAGAAAGGATTCCATTGAATTATAAAAATCAAGATTAAAAGTTGGAAGAAAAAATTCTTCTTGTCTCCCTTCAACCTGTGAAATTCTTAATCCAAGTTTATTAGCAAAATTTTGATTTACTAATAGGTATTTATTTTCACTGTCTTTCAACCAGAACAGTTCTTCAAGTTTATTGATAGAAACTTGTAGTTTATTTTTCCCTAAAAAAGTGAATGGATAATTTGATTGAACTTCATGGATAGTATTTACTAATTCCGGATTTGAAAAAGTTTTAGATATTTCTACCGTAGAAATGCTAAAATGAACAGTTTTTCCCTCTCCAATTCCCACGGGTTCGCTAGTTTCAAATTGAAGGAAGTAATAGTCATTGCCGTCGTTTGGATAGTGATTAATTTGAAACTGCAGTTGATATTCTTGTTGAGTATGAAGCAGAAATCTCCCCTTCTTTTCTACAGGGAATAATTCATACTTTAAATTTTCTAAAATGTCCTCAATATGACTTACTTCATGCTTATCAAATAGTTCTAAAAAATTTTGAATCTCTTCGGTAAGTGAAAATATTTCGATTGATTTTTTATTCCGATAAAGGATATTCCCCTTTTGATCAATTAATAAAAATGCATTGCCGGTAGAATCTACCAGTGTCTTTATTAATTCAAGATGTTCTAAACTTACCGAAGTCATTATTGTAATTTCTAATTTATCTTCACTTAGAAGATGGATTTTTTATAGTAAAAATATTTGAGTAACCTGAATAAACTACACCGTCAGTTGCACGAATTCTGTACGCATAAGTTTTTCCTCCGGTTGTAGAGTTATCATCAAATTGAATGATGTCTGCATCAGTTTTAGACAGTTCAGTAAAATTTGTTAAAGTTACATCATCAGCGCGTTCAACACTAAAGTTGATTTCATTATTTGAATTATCCTTCCACGTCAATTTAATGATATTCCCAATTGCAAAATATCCTTGTAAATTACTCGGGGAAATGATTAACGCGGGTTGTGCGCTTGCAGAGATTTCGTTTGTATAACCGGAATAATTCATGTTATCGGAAACGCGGATCCGGTAGTAATAGGTTAATCCTAAAACGACATCCTGATCATCAAATTGTGTTTCACCTGTTTTAACTGACCCAATCACTGAGTAGGTTAACGATAAAGCTGATCTTCTTTCAATGATGGTTTGAGTTTCATTAGTGTTGTTGTCCGTCCAAACTAAGCGGATGGTTTTTGAATTAAGGTTGATCGCTCTTAGATTTAAAGGAACGAATAAATCATAAGAATATGTTTTTGCATTAACCTCGTTTGAGGTAATAGAATCATTATCTGAGACAGCTTTTATACGATAATAATAATCCGTACTTGGAATTAACCCTAAACCTGAATCATTAAACGTTGTAGTATTTTGGGGTACAACTCCAATTGATTGATACTCTGTATAAAATGTTTTGCGTTCTATTCTGAAAAAATTTTCATTGTCTGAATTATCCTGCCAGGTGAGTACAATTCTCCTGCTTCCATAAGCAACAGCTGAGATATTGGTTGGGGCGGCAATCGTTCCGCCTGTTCCGGTTCCGCTTGTTGAAACTTCGTTTGTAGATTTAGATTCTCCTCTTTCGTTATATGCAACAACTTTATAAAAATAAACGTAGGCTGGATCAACTCCGACATCATTCGTATTGAAACTGTTAGCCGCAACCTCTTTTAGTTTTACATAGATTCCTGTTGCTCCTGTTTTTCGGTAAACGCGAAAACCATTTACATTCTGATTGTCATGTTTCCATGAAAGATTAACAATTGACTCTGATAATTTTAGTAATGTTAAATTTGTTGGAGCATTGGGAGGAGTAATTACTTTTGCTACAAAGATATTTGTTTGTATAGGGCTGTCGGTAGATTTTCCGCTTTTGTCGAAAACTCTTAAGAAATATTTAATTGTTTTTCCAAGGTAAGTTGAATCAATCGTTAAAATAATTGATGGAGTTGCCGTCGTTCCATCATAATTTACTAAGGTTTTGTAGGTGCTGTCAACCCACAATTCAACCGCACGAACACCAACATCATCTTTTGCAACAAAGAGAAATTCATTGTTTCCAAGTTGAATGGTATCATTAGTAAGTGGATAACTAATGGTGATGGTTGGATTTTGTGTATCTCCCGAAGTGCCGGTACCGGGGGTGGTCGGAGAAGTTATGGCATCAACGCAGCCGTAATAAAAAAATGAGTAAAGCAAAACGATAAATAAAATCCTTTTCATAGTAAATTTCCTGATTATACTTTTGGTTTATCGTAATCAATGTAATAAGTTCTAGTCTCTCCAGACTTGAACTCTTTAATTTTAAGATACAGCATGTGTGTTCCTGGGTTGAAAGAAAATTCTGGTTGAATTGTTCCAATTATTTCTGAAGAAACTTCAATATTTGTTACGTTCAATTGTAAATCAATTTCAAGCATTATTTCTTTTAATCCTTCCGTACCAGGATTACTTATCGAAACAGCAACACGGGATTCACCACGCGATTCAATTCGCATTTCTACTTTGTTTTTCTTCACCCACCAATTATAAATTTCATTCCCTGAAGCAATCCACATCTTTTGAGACTTGATATATTTTATCAAATCTGTTAAAACAGAAATGTTCTGCGGTTGACATTGGAATTCTGTATGTACTTTGAAAACATATAACCCACCTTCAAATAAAACTCTATCAACATCTTCTTTGTATGTATAAAGTTGAAATTCCTGTTGCGTTAATCCAAAATCTCGAATCACCTCATAGTCATCTCTGGCTGTTTTCGTAATAGAAATAACCGTGTTGTCCCCTTTGATAATAGCTTTAGGGACTGAACGATCGGTAAGAGAATCGGTAAGAACATATTTGTACTTAGCCTCTGCAATTGTACGGAGACTATTATCATCAAAAAGTCCGTAATAAGGAAGAAGTCCATCAGCGTGAACTCCTTTAATATTTTCGATTTTGGAATTAGCTTCTTTTACTTTTTTCGTTTGCGTGTTATAATCATCAAGTTTATTTGTTGTATCATCCACGGCAGCCATATACCCGATATCAACGACCGCGCCTATATCTCCGTAAGAAGCAATCGTTTTAACCAGATCCTGATAATTTGCTACTTTAGAAGGATCAACAAAAAAAGTAGCTTTAATTCCTTCAGATTTTAAAAGTGGTAAAATATTTCTCACATTTTGCAGTTGATCTCCGACCATTACAACAAGCATTGCACCTGCTTGATAATCTTCAGGCCAATCTTTAACATACGCAAGAGGTTTATACTGAAGCCAACTTAAGGCATTGTAAAATAGTTTATCGAAATAAATATAATCTTCTTGAACTCCGATAACAGAATTAATCTCAAAACCCATCCAAACAAATCTTCCCCGTCCATAAGAACCATAAACAATACCACCGCTCTTTTTAACTTCTTCACGAACCAAACCGTCCTGTAACCTGTAATTATACCAAAAACTTACTTGCGTTGTACGAGGTTCTAAAACTTCTACAGAGATAGGACGGTCCCAAGTAGCAACTTTTAGTGGATAACCTGTAGGAATATTTGCAGTAAGTGGCAAGTTCCCTCTTAGCGTATGAATTTTAGTCACTTCATCTCGCTCAACTTCCCTTATAAATTTCATTCCGAATACCTCGTTAAAAAATTCCCACCCTCTCCATTTGCCATCAGCTGAAAAAGACGCAGTACCGCTTGTTGCAAAAACAGAACCGCCTCTATCTATAAATTTTTTAATATTGATAGTTTCTTCGTCACTTAAAGATTTTGAACCAGGAAGAATTAGTATTTTATAATTATAGTGTTTCCCTTTTTCGATGTCGTTGTCTTTTATAATATCATAACTATAATGATAGTTATTTAAGAATTTTTTCCATGTGGTGATGTTGTCGTTTAGCCATGTACTGCCCGGAGGAAGCATATTTTCAGTGTATTGGGAATAAAGAATTGCAATACTCGTTCCTTCGCCCGAAATAACTTTTTTTATTGAAGAAACGTCGGTAAAAGCTTCTTTATAACTGAAACGTCCCATCACACCTTTGAGAATCAACAAATAAACGACAATAGAGGCAAGCATAAAGAGCGTACCCAAAGCGATAACAATCAAAGAGTTTACGGTAAACCCTTTATTTTTTGCTACCTCCACTTTACTGCTCCTTGGTTTTTCACTTTTTCTTTAGCAGAAACATACCCATCACTTGTATATTTCATAAATTTTTGATCTCCGGATTGAGTAGCTTCCGCTTGCTGCCGCACTGGTTGCGGAAAGGGTTGAGCAGACTGAGTATTTCTTGCCTGAACAGGCTGTGGTCCGGCTTGAGCTCGTTGTTGAACGAAAATTGGTTCCGGTTGCGGTTTATAACCTGGCTGAAGTGTAGCTTTTACCGGCTCAAACAAAATTTGTCCGGGAGCTCTGCGATGTTCTTGAGCCTGTAATTGTTCAGCAATTAATTCCGGTGTAAGCAATTCAGCTTGTAATGTTGCCGGCTGCTGAACTTCAACTTGTTGCCCTTGCCGTTCTCTTATTTTATAAAGGATGTAAGCTCCAATAGCAAGAATAAAAGTACTTATCGTTGCTACTAAAATGATTGTTGCTAAAATAGGTATCAGTTCCATGAATTCACCATTTGTGTTTAAATTATTCAGTTACCGGTTTTAAACCGATTCGTTCTAGTTTTCCCCACTGCATTTCGAATCCTAAAAATTCTTCTACAGTGGACATTGCTTTACATATATCGATTGTTAAAACAAAAAACATCCGATAAATTATAGCATAAGGAATTAATCTAATTTCTTCTTTTTCTACTGCTATACAATAAAGAGCGGTGGACATATCTAATAACGCCAAACCAGCCCACCAAAAAAAGATTAAACTTGAAAATCCATAAAATAAAGCTGCAAAAATAAAAAACAGGTTAGAAAAAATATTCATTGTCGGCCATATCAAAGCTTCGTAAACCATAGTCCACATAATAAAAGTATCACCGAAATTAATAGTAGGGTTGACCAATAATTTTTTGTGTTTACGGATAGCTTGAAGAATTCCGCGAGTCCATCTATAACGTTGTTTTAATAACTGATGAAGTTTTTCAGGAGCTTCTGTGTATGAAATTGCACGCGGTTCATAGAAAATTTTCCAACCGTGAGAAAGGATTTTTAAGGTTAAATCTGCATCTTCAGCAAAAGTATCACTTGAGTAATATCCTGCATCTTCAACTGCTTTTCTTCTAAATAATCCGATAGGACCAGGAATAATATTTACAAGGCGCATAAAACTTTGTGCAGCGCGCGCCATATTCAAACCTTCGATATATTCCAGGGCTTGTAAATCCGTAAAAAATTTTCTTCTATTCTGAACTTTTACATTTCCCGCTACAGCACCTATTGAAGGATCAATAAAATGACGAACTGCCGACCTGATGCAATCCTCAGATAATTGTGAGTCTCCATCCATACAAAGAACAATTTCTGCTTTTGAAAAACTAATTCCTGCATTCAAAGCTTTTGCTTTGCCGCCATTAGGTTTGTTAATTACCGATACTTTAACATCTCCATACTTCCCTTTTTTATATCCGACCATTTGTTTTGCAACATCATAAGTGTCGTCTGTTGAACCATCGTTAACTACTATTATTTCGTAGTTTGAATAATCCAAATTCAATAATGAACGGACTGACTGCTCAATTACTTTACCTTCATTGTAAACAGGAACAATAATAGAAACAAATGGATAGAATCCTTCTTTCCTGTTAAAAGTATAATTGTTAATGTAAAGGTAAGCCATCACCAAAATTGAAAAATATCTAAAAAGTAATACGATAAGAAAGATAAATAGGGAAACTAAAGTTGCATATTCTAAAAGAGAACCGAATGATAATATTGTATAAGGGAGAGTAAAATAAATAATTACTAATAATGCAAGCGAAACAAGTCCGTGCTTGAAAATTCTTTTGACTAACAACCTTCCTCTATCTTCCTTGAATACTTTGGAAGTCTGAGTGTTGTTTAAGGTTATTGACGTCTTTCTAATATTTTGTTTTAAATTCATCTAAGTAATTCTTTATGTGTTAAGAAGTTGGTCAACTCCTATGCCATCAACAAAGTATTACTTTTAGGTTAAAAATGAGGATTTTGCTTTTGAGGTGTGTTTCAAAACAAGATATAATAAAAAAAATGTACCAAAACTTTACAGGTTTTTAGAAGTTCCATGAGGCTGAGAGCGAAGCGGAAGTAGAATTATAGCTATAATCATATCTAAAAGTGCTTCCAAATCCTATTCTTCCGTTAATAACTAAATGGGAAATTGGATTGTAACTGCCTGAAATATATAATTCTCTCACCATCGAATCACCAAGAGGAATATATCCAAGTTTCCCACCAACTTCAATTTTTAAGTCATCGCTTTTTTCAACAACTGCTTCAGCCCACAAGCTATGAGATTCAAAATTTTGAGGTGCATAGTAGCGTGTTGTTGTTGTGCCATTTAAGTCAAAATATGGAATAAATCGATATTGAGCATAGTAGTATTCATATCCAAAATAAACTTGATCATAAAATTTTTTACCTATGCGCAATTGAAGATCGTTCCCTTTGTTCCCGTCAGAAAGAGTGATATAACTATAATAACTTGATAATTTTAAATGAGATTTAGATTCATACTGCCCGTTAAATTTGAATACTTTTGCGCTATATCTGGTATTCACTAAGTAGTTCGAAAAAATCGCCAGAGCCGCGTCCGTATCTTCATAGGTCAGGGAAGCAGTATAAACATCTTTTTTCTCCAAGCGAATGAGAAAATCAGAAAGGGGTCCTTTTCTTCGCACTCCATAATTTATATTGTAACCTCCAAAACCGGCCCCAGTTAATAAATTTTCCGTAATTCTAAAGTATAAATTCCATTTAAATGTCGTCAGAAATGCAACGGCTGTCGGGGAAGTAAAATTGGTTCTTTGTAAAGTAACTCCTGCAGAAAGAAATGATATTATTCCAAACTCAATCCGTCCTCCATAGGTCTTCACATCAAGGTTTTGATTATCCCTATAAAAGAAAAAATAAGGCGAAACCCCTATATAATTCGGAAAAGATGCAAAGAATGAACTTAATCCTGTTGGAGGAAGCCAACCCAATCTTTGATTTAAAATTGTAATTTGAGTTGAATCTGTCGTTGAATCTAACAATGCGGTATATATCTCTTCTGCCTGGGAATACATTCTGTTTTTGGCATAAGAATCTCCGAGAAGAATTTTTACATCAGCATTCTCAGGTTGTTCAGTTGATAACTTTTTGAATTCATTTAACGCATTTATGGAATCACCGCTATAGTAGTATGCGTTCGCTCTTGCTAAAGCAACATCAAAATCATAATTTTGATTGAGTAACTGATCATAAATTGAAATTGCTGTAGAATAATTTTTTGCGCATGATTGTACATCTGCAAATTCCTTTTGATATACATTTGCATTCTCAGTCTTTGAAAGAAATGCTTCATATTTTGGTAACGCTTCTGCACATTTCCCTTCATAATAGAAGTTCCTTCCCTCATTTAAAACACTAAAAAGCCGTTCTTGTTCTTCGCGCATTTTTGAGAATTCAATGCTCGCCATAAGTTGAGTGACGGCTTCGTTGGTCGAATCAATACCGTAAGCTGTATTTGTGTATTGTTCGGATTTGGGAAAATCTCTTTTTTGAAGATATAAAGCTCCTAACCCTAATAAAGCTTCCATACTCTTAGGATTCTTACCTAAGTAATTATTAAGATAACCTTCAGCTACATTTAAATCTTGCTCTGTCCAAACATTTATTTGACCACGGAGAAGTTGATATTCAAGATTATCAGGATTTTTTTTGAGCACTTCATCTAAATTAACATTAGCTTTTCCCCAGTCTTTATTCCAAGCTGAATATTGCGCGATTTTAAAAATAACATCGGGATGTTCCCCTTGTGAAGATTGAATAAATTTTTCTAATGTTGCGATACCGCTATCAAAATCACTTAAGTTTGCATAAGCATCAGCTAAAAATAATGCAGCTTCTTTATCTCCAGGATTTTCTTCAAATTTTTTAGTGTATTCTTCTTTTCTCAGATTAAATAATTTTTCGCGTTCAGTAATAATTAAATCCCACAGCACGGTAAATCTTTCTGTTTGACCAAATTTTGGTTTGAGGTAAAGTAGCTGTTGATAAGCTTCTTCAGTACGATTTACTTTGTTTAATTCGTTCACCAAAGCAAATCTTGTTTCACTATCTGCTGGGTCTCGTTTCAGCATCCGGTAGTATTTATCTATAGTATATTCTTGAGGTCTTTGCTTCTCCAATTTGCGGTATGTCGTATCAAAATAAGTGTAAGTATATCCTTTATCACGAGCTAAATCGTAACCGTCCATTGCTTCTTTAAAATAAGGACGAAATGACAGAGCTTTTTCAAAAGCTTCTAGTGCAATTTTTTTCTTCCCAAGCCAAAGAGTAAAATAACCATAGCGGCTCCATAAGCGGTGGTCTTCAGGATATTTTGCTACATAAATCTTTAAGATTTTTTCCCCTTTTTCAATATGATTATTATGTGCAAGAATTTCTGTATAACGAATAATTTCGTCAGCTGAACCTTCTTCCCTTTTTAGATATTCATCATACCATTCTTCAGCCGTTGCCCATTGCCCAAGATTTTT
>JALNWB010000095.1 GCA_023231105.1 Ignavibacteriaceae bacterium
CGAAACGGAAATATTTTCAGAAGCTTCCAAATAAACATCGTGAATGATTCCCGTGTAGTTAAACCAATCGCACTGTTGATATGGAACAATATCTTTGCGCGTTCCCCAAGCCGGATTATCAACTCGAACAACAATTGAATTACTTGTAGAACCGAAATTCAATTTTGCGCTAACATCAAAAACAAAAGGTGTGTAGCCGCCTTCGTGGTACCCGCAATACTGTCCGTTCACCCAAACATCGGCAACGTAATTAACGGAATAAAAAATCAACTTAATAAATTTTCCTTGAAGAGAATCGGCAGCGTTAAAATTATATCTGTACCAAACTCCATTTTGATAAAATTCGGGAGTTTTTGGTTTATCCAAAATGTACAATTCATTTTCAACTGAAGGAATTTGTTTGGTTTGCCAGCCGCTGTCGTTAAAATCTGGAAGTTGTTTTCCACCAGCTTCGGTTAAAAGATTTGCCAACCCGGCGGAGTCTCTTTTTGTTAGAGAAATATTATCGTCGGCAGAAACTCTTAATTTTTTCCATGTTCCGGCAAGATTAATTGTAGCCCGTTTCTGTTTTTCAAATGAAGGAACAGGAATTCCATTTTGAAAAGGAACTTCTACGCCATTCATCGATTTAAAACTTAGCGTCGCTTCAAGAGAAGCATTTGTTTGGGCAGAAATTTTTAATGAGAAAATTCCCAAAAGCAAAATTGTTGAAAGGATGATATTTGTACATTTATTTTTCATAATGGCTTCTTGATTTTTATTAGAGTTTAGAACAAGAATAGTACCATTAAATTTAGCTTCTTTTACGAGAAAAACCTCTTAAACTGTAATGGATTTTATAAAAGCGTTATTATTATAATAAAAAGTGATTTATTATAGTGATAAGGAAAACTTCTCCACCTTTAAAAACAATGGGGCGCAGATTTGTTATTATTCAATTAAGATTATCATAAAAAATCATAGGTGATCTTAATACATCCGCGTCCCATTGGTTAAATTTATTTCATTCCCAATTCTTTTGCCATACGGAAATAATTCGGCGGGGCGAGTCCAAGTTTTTTTGCCGCATCGGTATCTGAGTTTGAGTTATCTCTAACAAACATGAAATATTTTTCGCGCACTAAGAGTTCTAAATCGCGCAGAGGAAGAATATTCTCTCGATCAAAAGTGATACCGTTTTGTTCATCAATGTCTTCCGAGAAACCATATTTCCCTATAGCAAGTTTTGCATCTTTTAACGTAATGATCTTTTCATCATAAAAAAGGAGCCGTTGTACAACGTTTTTCAGTTCACGTACGTTGCCGGGCCAATCGTAATTAACCAACAGTTTCATTGCATCGTCTTCAAAAGTTGGTTTTTCGCGGATCATATCAATGCTCATTGTTGTCAGAAAATAATCGAGCAAAATCGGAATGTCGGTTGTTCTGTATTTCAGATCGGGAACGTGGATGGGTAAAACATTTAAGCGGTAATATAAATCTTCTCTAAAGCGTTTAGCTTTTACTTCTTCTTCAATATTTCTGTTTGTTGCTGCAAGGATACGGACATCCACTTTAATTTTTTCCGTCCGCCCGATTTTTTCTATCTCACCGTCTTGAATAACGCGAAGTAGTTTTACCTGTGCAGGAAGCGGCAACTCGGTTACTTCATCAAGAAAAATTGTTCCGTTGTGGGCAACTTCAAAAAGTCCGAGTTTCTTTTTATCGGCTCCGGTAAAAGCTCCTTTTTCATATCCGAATAATTCGCTTTCCACCAGATCGTGCGGCAAACTTCCGCAATTGATGATGACAAAATTTTCAAGTTTGCGCGCACTGTTGTAATGGATGTTGTATGCAACCAGCTCTTTCCCCGTACCGGAAGCGCCTCGGATGAGTACGTTAATTGTGCTTTGCGAGCATTTTGCTATCTGTTCTTTTAGTCGAAATATTTCGGGAGACTCTCCTACCATTCTTTTTTGTTCTAAAGTTTCTTCGGCATTGCGTACCAATTTTTGATTTACACGAAGTCGTTCAAGTTCTAATTTTCTTTTTTCGAAAGCGTTGAAAATGCTGATGATGAAATCAGTCGGCTGATAAATAAATTCCTCAATATCACCGGGATATTTTGTGCAATACCAGAAAGCCCCGGCTTTCATCAATTTATTTGCAAAGGCATAATCGGAAATATTGATGGTCATTTTTGTTACCACAATAATTTGCAATGCGGAATCAACTTCTTTAATTTTATGGATCAATTCCTCTCCCATTAATCCGCCGGCAATTTGAAAATCCATAATCACCAGATCGAACCGTTCGCTTTTTTCTTTAAGTAGTTCAAGCGCGCCTTTGCCGTCAGATACAATTTTCCCGATTTTTATCTGTTCGGAAAAAGGTTTTATAGTATTAATGACACGTCTTACATCAAATTCTTCATCTTCAATTAAGAGAACATTTATAATTCCTTCTAAAAACATTTTAACTCCTTAGTGTAGGTTGTTAGTTGCCGGTTGTTAGTAGTGTGATTTTTCATTTCTCATTTTCAGTTTTTAATTGATATAACAAACTTGCATCCGGCATCGGGTAGATTTTCAACTTCAAGAGACCAACCGCAGCGTTTAGAAATTTCATAAGCAATATAACATCCGTACCCGATGGTTGGTACATCGGAGTTTTTTGTAGAGATATTTTCATGGAAAAGATATTTTATTCCGTCTTCTTCTTCTCTTAAAAGTTCGGGAGATATTCCCTTTCCGTTATCGGAAATAGTTATTTGTGATTTCCCACTTTCATGATCGCACTTTGTTGCAATTGTAATTTGAAGATTATGTTCGCCGCCATGGTCAATGCTGTTTTGAATAAGCGGTTCAATAATTTCCCAGACAACAAATTCGTTTACAGGAACTTTGGGAAGCTTCTCATCGAGCGATAAATGGATGGTAAAAGCATTCGTCTTTTTTGCAATTCTTAAAAAAATATTTTTTACAAGAAAGTTAATTACTTCGTTGAGGTTTGTCTGGAACAACTGGTTGCGGATCGTCTGAATCGGCGGATCATACCATTTCATATCATAAATTACACGCGAGATAAAATTTGAATATTTTGCGACACGGTATTTTATTTCATCAATATTTTCAGAAGAAAGCTGACGCAAATCTTCTTTTATGAATCCCATAATTTTTTCGGCTTTATGGTGCGTGTGATAAATCCTTTTTGTAAAGACGAGTTCTTTCTGATAGTTAATTTGTTTCTTTAAATTTTCTTCATGCTCAACGAATAAAAGTTTTTGAGCTTCATCGCGTTCTTTTACGGTATATGAAGAAATAAAATACATCGCCAATAGACCGAGCAAAATTAGAGAAAGATAAATGACCGAGGTTTCGTCGTACCCGGAAATTATTTGATCGGTGATAAATGAAAAATCGGGGGAGTTTTTCATATAAAGAGCTCCCATTATTTCTCCCCGCAGTACAAACGGAACAAAAATATTGTACGACCTTTTATTAGTTAAAATAGTTTGAATCTGTTCGTTCGATTCAACTTGATTTTTTATTGGCATATAAAGCGCGATGGCTTTTTCATAAGATTTTTTTGTGACGGGAGCTGATAAATCTTCCCGCACTAAAAATGCATAGAGAACTTTCCCGTCATCTATGGCAACCACGCTATCGCCTTTATTTACAAGTATGCAAAGCTCTTCAATGTTGTGCTGAAGAATCTGCTGACTAAAAATAATATCGAATGACTGTGTAATTCTTCTCGACTCTTCTTCGCTTAATGCTTTTTTAGGATTTATCGTTTCCAGTAAAAGTTCGAGCGATGTTGTTGTTAAATTTGCAAGCCGTTCGGCGGAATCTTTTTGATACCATTCCTGCGTTGAACTTAAAAAATTGGTAATGGAAACTTTATTGATTATTGAAATAATTAATTGGAAAGCAAAAATGACAATAAACAATACGGTAAGGTGTTTAAACTCAAAATGGTATTCGCGGAACTTGTCTAATAATTTTTTCTGTGCCATATTTTTTTAGTCTGCTTTTTGAACAATAATTCCTGCCATACGAATTTTTTCATACGCAATTTTTACCGCCGTATCAACATTCACTTCCTTCTTTAATGCGGAATGAATTGCATTGGCAAGAATATCCGAAACGATCGTATATTTTTGAAAAAACGGGCGATGGATTCCCTGCTTCATTAAGTTCTTGAAAAAAAATAAATCGGGACTGTCTTCAAAAAACTTTTTATCTTCATATAAGTAATTCAGAACAGGCAAATATCCTCCTTCCCGGTACATCAATTTTTGTGATTCCTCGCTTGTAAAAAAATTGATAAATTTTATCGCTTCATTTACATTGGTTGAATATTTCGAGATCATCAAATTCCATCCGCCAAAAATTGAAGTCGGTTTTTCCTCCGCGAAATGCGGGGTTGGAGCCCGTTGTAAGTTTTTCAATATTCCGGCGTACTCGGGAGTTGTTCCTCTTTCTTTTAAACTGCTCCATGCACGAATAGAGAATCCCTCTTCTTTGAGAAAAAAATCACTGCTTTCATTTTCTTTAAGTTCAAGAACCTTTTCGGGCGATATTTTATCCGTATAAATCATTTTTACAAGTTGATTCAATACTTTCTTAAAACCGGTTTCATTCAAATAAAGCGTATCGTTTCTGTAAAAAGACCGGTGACTGTTAGCCAGCATCTCAAAAAAACTGCAGATCAATCCTTCATAATTGTCAGCTTGGAAAATATAAATAGGACTTTTATTTGCGGAAATTTTTTTTGATAAATCCGTCAAGTCAGTCCATGTAATCGATGAATCGATTTTCTTTTTAAGTTCGAAATAATTTGGGAGTTTCCGTAACACATCATCCCGGTAATATAAGTGTGCTATATCAATATAAAGAGGAAACGCCATCAACGAATCATTATAAACGCAAGTTTCAAGCGCATATTGAAGAAGCCGCTGCCTCTCTTTTGTTGAATAATACTGAGTAAGTGGAACAGCCCATTTAGCAAAACGCGGCACCCAAATTTGATCTACTGCAAAGACATCAATGCGGTCGCTTTTGTTGCGCAGATACCGGGCAAGCAATTCTTTTCTTTCATTTGTACTGAATTTGTCAAACGAAAGATTGATCGCTTCAACTCGAATTTGCCCTTCGTACTTTTTATTAAATGCATCAATAACTTTTTGATGCGCTTTGGAAATATTGTCAACATAATAAATTTTTTTTGCGGGTGAGTTGTTCGTCTCCAAACCTGATCCGGTTGGAAAAAGAAAGGTGATCAGAAGAAAGGCGGTGATTAAAACTCCGCTAAGGATTACAAAAAAAGTTTTTTCAAATTTCATTGCATAACAACTTAAACTAGTTTCAATTGTAGTAACTGTAAATTATAATAAATTTATTCCCCCTTCATCCATGCCGCCAAGATGCAGCAAAACCTATGGCAGAAAATTTTTCTGTTTCTGCCAGGTTTTTAACCACTCAAAATTTGGCGTAGTGTAAGGAACTCCGGTGATCCGCCCTCCGAAGCCGATAAAGCGGTAAACAAACATATTAACTTCGGTAACGGAGAGTTGTTTCAATGTTTGATCATACAGAGAAACTCCAAATTTTTGAGCAAACCGCGCAGTTCCCTCATTCACATTTTCATAAAGTCGTTTGGTAAAAAGTTCTTCTTTCACTTGATCTTTAGTTGCTTGAAAAGTTTGTTTAACAGAATCCTGCGCTTCTTTTTTTCCTAACAATTTAAAAATTGAATATCCTCCTTCAACTTTTAATGGACCATAAACTTCCCCTTCCTTCATGGACTCTGCAACCTTTCCGATCTCACCAAGTTGAAAAGTGTATTGCCATCCGAATTCACCTTTTTGAGATTGCGTTGATTTTCGCCGGTTATATTTCTCCGCCAAGATTTTAAAATCATTTCCTTCATTTATTTTTTTTAGAATTATCTGCACTGAATCCAAATTGTCGGAAAATATTTCAACAAGATTTACTTTAACGCCGGCAACCTGGTTCCCGGTTTTTTGCAGATAATATTGATACGCCTGATCGTCGGAGACACGGGATGAATCAACAAACACTCTCTTCATAAACTGCGATAAATAATTGTCCCGCCACATCTGCAAATCTTTTTTTACGTCGGGAAGATTTTGCAATCCTCTTTTTAAAGCTTCGCGGGTAATTAGTTCGTGTTGAACAAATTCATTCAGTTTTTTTTGCAGTAAGCCAACTATATTTTGTTTGGTTGCCCGTTTAACACTGAAATCTTCAACAAGTAAATAATAAAGGAAGTCATTCAACGTCGGCGGATCAGTTTCAAACAGTGCAATCGGTTTGGCAAGGAATTCATCGCCATAGGTTGATGCAATGTAGCCTAAATCAAATTCCGTAAAATGAAGATTTGCAGAATCGGCAGGATTAATTTGCCGCCTCTTTTGAAACGATTCAAGCATTTTATCAGGAAGACCAGTTACAACATTTGCATTAAACGGTACCTGTATGCCGGAAAGAAGTTTGTTTAAAAATTCTGTCCCAAACTGTTTGCTTCTTCTTGCCCGTATAATATTTTTAACATTACCAGCAAGGGAAGGAGCTTTGTCTGGCGTCCCGGTAATTTTATCAACAATCTTAAAAATAAACCAGCCGTTTTTGTTTTTCATCGGTTTGGAAAAAGTGGTTGGCTTCATTCTATAAAGAGAATCTTCCATCCATTCATCATCCATCTTTCCGAAAGTGATTGGAACAGGTTCTTTTTGCAAAGTATAATCGGGGCGCATTTTTAATAACGAATCGAACGCCACTCCTTTTTTTAATTGATTATAAATCTCATAACTTTCGGAAGAATCAACCGAACCGATAATCAAGACTTTCAAAGTGATCTGGGCTCTTGCTTTTGCACGAACGAGATCGATATCGGAAATTTTTATTTTGCTATCGACTTCTTGTTTGAATAACGCATCGCGGAGAAACATTTTTTCTATCGGTTTGAGTAAGTTTTGATAAAGTTTTAATGTGTCAAAGTGCATTTCTTTTGCTTCCAACGCCCATAATTTTTCTGCTATAAGTGAAGCGAGAAATTCTTTTTTAAGCGAATCGGCATCTTTATGCGTAACGCTTGGATGAGGCAAAAGTTCGTAACGGGTTTTAAATTCATCCGACGTAATAACCTCGGCGCCGATTTTTGCAACCGGTTCATCTCCGATTGATCCTTTGGATTTTTTTTGCGCTTCGCAGAAATGCATTAGTAAAAGAAATGTTAGAAAGAATAAGAGAATATTTTTCTTCATTACCGGTGAATCCTGTGCATGTTGTTTGTAAAGAATATTTTTTTTTAATGCAATATACGTTTCTGAAATTAATTTGGAGAGGTAAATTCCGATAGACAAGCTAAAATTATTTGAACATAACTGGATGTAGAAACTTGATCAGCCATCCGTTTTTCTTATCCTTTAGATTCACTTATTTTAACGGAACAAGAAATCAACTTCCGAGTATTTCCCGGTAGTTCAATTGAAAAGTAAAAGAATTTACAAAACAGAAATCATCTAAAATAATATGTTAACTCCACTTGAAGTTTTAAATAAACAATTCGGATTTAATGAATTCCGTTTTCACCAGCAGCAAATTATTGAATCGGTGTTGGCGAAAAAGGATACAGCCGTTTTAATGCCTACCGGCGGCGGTAAATCGCTCTGTTATCAAATTCCCGCGCTGCTTTTTGACGGACTGACAATCGTCATTTCTCCTTTAATTGCATTAATGAAAGATCAGGTTGACGGGCTGCGGCTTAACGGTGTGGCTGCTTCGTTTCTCAATTCCACTCTTTCTGCAAATGAGCAAGCGCAGGTGATGAACGATATTCGCAATCAACAAATAAAACTTCTCTTCATTGCGCCGGAAAAAATTTTCATCAACGAACAACAGTTCCTCAATTTTCTTAAGCCGTTAAATATTTCTTTGTTCGCCATAGACGAAGCGCATTGCATTTCTCAGTGGGGACACGATTTCCGCCCCGAATATTTGCAGTTAGCCGTTTTGAAAAAACATTTTCCCGCAGTTCCCATCATCGCATTAACTGCCACCGCCGATGAACTGACGCGAAAAGATATTCTTGAAAAGTTAAATCTACAATCACCCAAAACATTCATTTCCAGTTTTAACCGCGAGAACATTCATTACTACATCGAGCCGAAGAGAAATTGGTTGCCTTATTTGTTGAACTATTTAAAGAAGCATAAAGAAGATTCGGGTATTATCTATTGCCTTTCCCGCGCATCAACAGAATCGCTTGCCGACGATTTGACGGAGAATGGATTTTCGGCAAAACCGTATCACGCCGGATTAGAAAAACAGCAACGCGATCAACACCAAGAATTATTCATTAAAGACAAAGTGAAAATTATTGTCGCAACAATCGCTTTTGGTTTGGGAATTGATAAATCCAACGTCCGGTTTGTCTTTCATGTTGATCTGCCGAAAAATATTGAAAGCTACTATCAGGAAACCGGCAGAGCTGGGCGCGATGGAATTAAAAGCGACGCTATTTTATTCTACGGAAGAGGCGATCTTGTAAAACTTAAAAAGTTTTGTGAGATTGAAGATAATCCGGCGCAAAGTAAAATCATGCTGGACAAGCTGAACAAAATGGCGCGGTTGTGCGAAACGCAAACTTGCCGGCGAAAATTCATGATGAATTATTTTGGCGAAGAATATCCCAACTATTGCGGAAGCTGCGATGTCTGTTTAAGCAATTATGAAAAATTTGACGGAACGATCGTTGCACAAAAAGCTCTCTCTGCCGTAGCTCGCTTAGACCAAAGGTACGGTGTAAATTTTGTAATCGATTTTCTACGCGGTTCTAAATCGGAAAAGATTATGGATTGGCAAATGCAATTAAAAACTTACGGCGTTGGCGCCGATACCGGTAAAGACGAATGGCGGCAATATCTTAACGATCTGATCGTTATGGGTTATCTGCATCAAGAGGAAGGACAATATCCCGTTCTTAAATTAACGGAAAAGAGCAAAGCGGTTTTAAAAGGGGAAGAAAAAGTGATGCTGATAAAATCCGTTACACGAAAAGAAGTTGAACAAAAAGAACAACCTTATGAAGTTGAATTATTATCTCAATTAAAAATTCTTCGCAACCGGCTGGCGGATGAAGCGCGCGTTCCGGCGTATATTATTTTTTCAGATACAACATTGATAGAACTGGCGGCGTATCTTCCGCAAGATTTTTCCGGGTTGAAAAAAATATCCGGCTTCGGCGAAATTAAATTACAGAGATACGGAAAAGTATTTCTGGATGTTGTAATGAATTATTGCAGGAAAAATAATTTACAATCACGCATGATAAACAAAGCACCAAAGCGGCAAAGGAAATCCGGGTCTTCGCGTTCATCTGATAAACCCGATACAAAAATGGAAAGTTTTGAATTGTTCAAAAGTGGAAAGACGGTTGCCGAAATTGCATCTTTGCGCAATTTGACTTCATCAACAATAGAAAATCATTTAGCTTTTTATATCGAAGAAGGAAAAATTAAAGTGACTGAATTAGTCACCACAGAAAAAATAGAACAGATTGAAAAAGCGATTCAACTTCACGGAGATTTATCACTTGGCGTTTTAAAAAATGAATTGGGCGAAAATATTAGCTACGGGGAGATTAGAGCGGTGATTAATCATTTAAAACTTGGAGGATTTGAAAGATTGTAACCTAAAACACGATTCGTATATTTGTTAAAAAAAACTGTTGACAATCATGTAGCTTTTCCACAACTTTCTATTAAGTATATAAGATAATTTTGAAACTTAGCGGAGACTTTATGAAAAATTGGATTCTTTTAATTATTCTTTTTTCTATCGTTTACTGTTACAGTATTTATCCTCAACAGAAAACAGAAATCTTTGGCGGAGCGCCGCCTAATTTCAAACCTCAAATAACTTCAAGTATGGAAAAGGGGAAAGCAACTTTTTCAATGTCTCAACAAGTTGCTATAGACTCATTTGAAACCACAGTTTACACCTTTGGTGATTTGGTCGTCTTTTCGTATTTCAACGATACGCAAGTAAAGATTTATAAACAGGACGGTAGTTTAAGTTACGAACAAACTTTGCCTGCAGATACCATTTATAACGTACATCCGGGAGGCGGCATATACCGGATTGTAGCAAATAAATCGTTCACCATTCTTGTTGGCGATGCTATCAACAATTATGTAAATGGATATTTTGCTGTTGATGAATCCGGAAATGGCGTTTCTCTAAAACTCAATACCTGGATGATGACAGGGTTTCAATCTGCGCAAGATGAGTTTGTCATTTTTGCTTACGAAGACAATACCGGCTTTACGGTAAAAAATCTACAGACAAAGCAAATAATTTATGCCGGTACATTGGATAAGGGAAAATATTTTTCTTTCCGTAAAGCGGGTTTGCTTTCTTCAATTTATCACACGGCGCTACAAGTAAACGGAACGAAACCTATCTCGGCGCTTTCTTATACGGACCAAGATTACTATGTCCCTTCGGCAAACGGAACATTTACCGGAACAGAATTTTATGGCTATTCCGCTTATGAAGGTTCATGGCAAAACAGCATAACTATTACATCTTACGCTGATAACAACAAAGTTACTATCAAAAATATTGATGACGGAACGATTATCGATACGGTAACTTTAATGAGAGGGCAGGTTTATACTCACGGAATTTATACACCAACTTACTGGGCTGTTACTTCTCAAGGACCGGTTACGGCGGCAAACATCCCTTACGCCGGATGGGGCGGAAGTTATGCCTATATGACCCGTGCAATTGACGAAACGGGAACAGGCGCAGGAAAACTCTTTTACGTCCCCACTATTGCAAGTGACATTCGTGTTTTTTCTTTTGAAAATAATAATAATGTGAAAATTACTAAACTCGGATTAAATACAGATTACCCTTATCCCTCAACAACGGAAATCTATAACGGAACGTTGAATTATGGTGAAGTGTATAATTTCTTTTCTAATTACGGCAATTATGTTTATAAGATCGAGGGAAGTGGAAATGTTTCAGTACTACAGAGTAATAGTGGTGCCGGAGCAGATTTTATGCCGCTCAGTTACGCTGCGAAACTCCCTGACTTAACACTTTCAGTTGATGATATCCATTTTTCTGTTGCCGACAACGTATATGTCCCCGGTGATAAAATTACCGTTTCGGTTACTCTCCATAATACCGGCGCCGTAGATGCTCAAAACATTCCGGTAGTTGCTTATGATGGAGACCCGGATGCCGGGAATGCCGTTCCTATAGCAAATGATGTTTTAGCTTTAATTAAAACCGGTGAAACCGGACTCTTTACCTTCGATTATATTATTCCTATTCTTCCCGAATATCATAGTATTGTAATTAAAATTGATCCGAATAATTATCTTGTTGAATCGAACAAATCTAATAACAAAGCGCAGAGATTTTTACGATCAAATAAAGATTTGTTACCGCCGTTAGCTGTAAATGTAACCGCTCCTTCAGCATTAACTATTCAAGATGGAAGTTTATCCCCAAATCCTTTCACAGTTCGATACGACATTTTTAATACCGGCGGAGTTTCAGCAAGTAATGTGGTTATCTCGTTAGATTTGAAAAACGGACTCACCTTAGCAACCGGAACCTTGGTTGTTCCGCTTGGAAATATTTCTGCAAAAGGTTCTGCATCGGTATCTTATTCAATACATGCTAATCCTGATTCAACCGGATTTAATGTTTTTACTGCAACGATAACTTCTGATAATGCAGATACAAAAGTTGTTTATCGGGCAATCATTATTCCTGATAATGTTCCGCCTTTACCTCCTCAAAATTTCTCCGGTACTCCCGGAGGAAAAGGTTCGGCAAGTTTTTCATGGTCGAAAAATACGGAACCTGATTTGGGCGGATATCAGTTGTATTATTCACTCGATCTCTTGAATTGGCAAGGGACAGGCGCCGATCAAGGAAATTCTCCTTTATTAGTTATTGATAAAACGACTTATGTTATTACCGGGTTGCCGTTGCAAAATGATCAACCGACTACTTACTACTTCAAGTTGAAAGCTTTTGACCAATCGCTTAATTTAAGTAATGATTCTCCGGTATTAACTCTTCTGATAAATTCCCAGCTAACAAATATTGTTTTAACAAGTCCGGTAGGAGGAGAAAACTGGTTAGCCGGTTCTTTTCAAAATATTACCTGGACAAGCAGCGGTGTTACAAACGTAAAACTTGAATACACCACCAATAACGGAACAAGCTGGGATACAATTATTACAAGCACTCCGGCAAGCGCCGCCAGTTATCTTTGGAATATTCCAAATAAGCCGTCAACACACTGCAAAGTAAAAGTGTCGGACACTACCAATTTATCAGTGTTTAAGGAAAGCGACAGCACATTCACAATAACAAATCCTTTCTTTCAACTGGTAACGCTTCCATTTTCCGGATGGAATATGATATCGCTCTACAAAATACCGTCATCATTATTGCCGGGAGATGTATTCCCGCATCCGCCGGTATTGCAAGTAAAAACGGAACTACAGTCATTTGATCCATTCTTACCGGATTATCTAAATACACTAAAGAGCGTATCAATTCCGCAGGGATACCTGGTGAAAACAGATTCAGCAGGAAGTACATTCGGAATAACGGGAACATCATTCTATCCTATAGACGGAGTAAACTACCGTACCGGTTGGAACTTGATTGGATATTATTATTCTTATCCACAATCAGTAGAGTATGCACTGGGACAGATAATGAGCTCGGTAGAAGAAATAAAGACGCTGACAAAATATTACAATCCGCTTGGCATACCGGAAACAAACACGCTTACAATGCTTGAACCGGGGGAAGCATATTGGTTACGCTTAAATAATCAAGTAAATGGGTTTATCTTCCCGACCCCCAAAACAGTGATCCGGAAGAAAAACAAAACTGTTGGAGAACAACTCATGGCAGAGCTTCCATGGAAGCTGAAAGGATACACACAGAGTACGGTTGCAATTTTTACGGTAACCTCGGAAGGGAAACCGGCAAGCCAGGGAAGTGTAGCGGCAGCGTTTATCAACGGAGAATGCAGAGCTATTAGTGAAGTAAAACAAAACGGTGAAGGGACGGCTTTTGTAACCCTGGTAATAAACGGAGACAGAGAAGAAGAAGCAACATTCAAGATTTATGAAGCAGATAAGAAGGAAGTCTTCGGTTCAAATTTAAAGATAAATACAAAACCGGGAACGACCATACAGGGAATAGTAGAATTGCCGTTCAACTTAATAACGGGAGTTGAAGAACCGATACTTCCAAAAACAACGGAACTGCTGAATGCTTATCCAAATCCGTTTAATCCTGAGACAGTTATCCGCTGGCAGTTGGCTGCCGGAAATTATGTAAGTATAAAAGTATTTGATGTATTAGGAAACGAAGTTGCAACGCTGGTAGATGAATATCAAGAAGCGGGAGTACATCATGCAACATTTAGCGCGCAGAAATCGGAGCTTTCATCCGGCATCTATATTTACAGGATGCAAACGGGAAATTATATCTCGGTGAAAAAGTTGTTGTTGTTGAAGTAAGAAATATTTCGTGACTTGGCGGCAAGAAAAACAATCAGCCGCCAACTTGTCGGTCAAAGGTTGAGACGCAAAGAAAGTGAACAACATCATTCGTGATGTTTTATTTATACCGCATTATTCTTAGGGATAATGCGGTATAAAGATTGAGGCAAAGGAAAAGAGTTTAAGAAATAAGTTTTAATATAAGGGAACAAATATGAAAAAGCTGATACCATTAATTGGCTTAATAGTATTATTCGCGGCGGTTCTTTCTGCACAACCACAGTGGACTCCGGTAATATATCCGAACAGCACAACGCTTTACGGAAAAGTTTCTGTCAACGGAATACCTGCTCAATCCGGAGATAAAGTCGGTGTGTTTGTCGGTAACGAATGTCGTGGGGTTGCAGATGTTGTCAGCAATCTTGATGAAGGATATGTCACCTTGCTGATTCAAGGAGAAGTCCCTGAAGAGGCATCATTTAAAATTTGGAAAGCAAGTAAAAACGCAGTCTATTTTGCTTCCGCCAAAGTCACAACAAACCCCGGCGGAACAACTGGTACACCGCCAAATTATTTTTTAATCGAAAGTAAAATCCCAAATTGGAAACCTGTGATCTACACAAACAGCACAACCGTGTACGGAACAGCAACTATCAATTATAGTTTTGCAAAAACCGGGGATGTTGTCGGGGCGTTTGTAAACGGTGAATGCCGCGGTGTGCAAGAAGTAATCATGAATAACGACTCAGCGTATGTTTCGATGCTCATTCAAGGAGAATCAGTTGAAACGGTTTCGTTTATAATTTGGCAGGCAAGCAGTAACAAAGAATTGCTCGTTCCGAAACAACTTTCTTCAAATCCGGGACAAACAAATCCTTTTATCAACATCAATGCAATAGACGGATTAGTTGCGTTTTATCCATTTAAAAACAACACTGTTGACTATACTGGAAACGGTTATGATATTTTTGGCAGCGGGTTAAATTTAGTGCTCGATAGATTCGGCGATGCAAACGGTGCCGTTTCTTTCGACGGAAACACCAGTCAAGCGGAAGTTACTAATTCAACTTCACTCGATTTCCCCCAAAATGGTTTTACGATTTCAACATGGGTGAAATACAGCAACAACAATAACGCAGTAATTTTTGGAAAACATGTTAACGGATATTCTAACGGATATTTTTTAGCCGCCGTAAATAATCAGTTGCAATTTTATGTTTCGGGAACATCCATAACAGCGCCTGACCTTTCGAACGATAGCAAGTGGCATTTGGTCACCGGAGTTTACGATGGGAACAAAGCAAGGTTGTATGTGGATGGAGTACAAAAAGCTGTTGAATTGGTTGGGTATTCCGCGATGAGTTCAAATCCGGTGCGATTGGGTTATATGCAAACTCCCGGTTATCCTGAACGATACAACGGACTAATGGATGACGCAAGAATTTACAATGTTCCTCTTTCACAATCTGAAATTACCGATCTTGTAAATGAAAA
>JALNWB010000096.1 GCA_023231105.1 Ignavibacteriaceae bacterium
ATGATTCTCAGCTAAACCGACGTACTCATCCATATTGAACGTTGTTACATACTGGAATGAAACAACTCCTTTCTTGTTCAACTTAATAAGCTCTTTGTAAAGACCGAGCGGGGAAGAGCCTGTTGGAAGTCCGAGCACAAAACGTTTTTTTCCGGTCGGTTGAAATTCAATGATCTTTGCAGCTACATAATTTGCAGCCCATTTAGAAGCCGTTTCATACGATGGTTGAATGATAAGTCTCATTTTTGATCTCCTTTATTATTAAAATTCTTGTAAATCAATTTTAAAAAAAAGTACGAAATCTGTTTTATAATTTCATAATTTGACAGAGCCAAAACCAAATGCAATTTCAATACAATGAGCAACGATTTTAGAAATTGGCAGTATCAATAAATATTATTCATAAAATCATTTACCTCATTGATCTAAACTTCACCATTCTTCCAAACTATCAAATTATTTTATTGTTGTTCGAAATATTTAAACACCGCTAATTGCAATAGAGTGTTTTCCCGTTTTTTTTAGCTTCACGGATCATCATGGTAGCGGAGTCATTCCATTCAATATCTGAATAAAGAAGAACGTCAAATGGTTTTTTTAACGTTTTTACAAGTGTTGAGTTCAAGTTTAAAACTTTATCAATCCGTTTGAAGTAGGTGTCATTTCTAAAATTCTTAGATACAATGATTAGATCAATATCGCTATCCTCCTTTTGTTCATTTTTGGCATAAGAGCCAAAGAGAACTATTCTGTTTAATTCAACTTTGCTGCTGTCTAAAACACCGCTGACCGTATCTTTTATTAAACTGATTTTTCTTTTATCCACTTTAGAACCTTTTTCCCTTTAGTAATAAATTGTTTCGTGTTTGTCTTTTTGAATTCTTTCAAAATATCAAAAAGCATATCAGGATATCTTGTGGGAACACTTTTTTCATTCAAAATCTTAAAGAAATCTTCGAACTCATCGGGAATTATTAAATCTTCTTTTGCATTAATCAATTCTAACAAGTATAAAAGATTATGGGTTTTTGGAGCATCTTTGGAATATACTTTTGCGTAAATACCTTTAAGCGCTTTTTCAATACACAGATGAGACATAAAAACTGCATACATGTATCTTCCACCTTGAAACATTGTGTCAGCAGTATCCATGTCGTATTCTGCCTGCAAGAACCATTCTTCAGGAGGTTTAAACTTTTGCATCATTTCTTTTAGATATTTTTACAAATATAAAGTATTTAGTCGAAAGTTGCATAGAGAATATTAAGCTTCTGACTTTATACTTCCTTCTCTTCAAAAATCATTTCGCAACCTTGCGGAATTTCCGGTTTCACCAGAAGAGTATCTTCACGCAGCATAGAAACCATTCCCACTTCCATTCCTTTTCTTTTTACAACAAATTTTTTTAAAGCATACGAAACGGGAGCTGTTCCCGCTGTTTTTGCTTTACTATAAAACGCGGCTAACTGTGCAACTTTTTTTAAGACCGGTTTCGGAACGGCTTCTTTTGTATTTTCTACACGCAGCACAACATGTGAACCGGAAACACTTCTTGCATGGAACCATAAATCATTTTGTCTTGCAAATTTGGTTGTAAGCAGATCATTGTTTTTGCTATCTTTGCCAACATAGACTTTGTACATTCCGTCAATAAGAAATTGTTTGAAATTTATCTTTGGTCCATCATTTTTTTGAACATCATTTTTCAACGGGAAAACTTTCGTAAATTGTTTTAACTCACTAAGAGAAGAAATTGCTGATAATTGTTTCCGTTGTTCGGCTGCAATTTCCAATCTTTTCGATAACTGCAAAATCTCAGTTTTTGCGCGAATGAAAAAAATCTTTTCCGATTTCGCTTTACTAAAATAATAATTTACATTCTCATTCGGAGAAAGATTTTCTTTTAAAATGATTTTTTCAACTATTCCGTCGTGATAAATATTCTCAACTTCAAACTCATTCATTCCTTTGGAAATATTTGGAAGACTGATGAGTAATAAATTCGCGTATTCAGTATAAATGTTTTCCTTAGAACCTTCATCCATCTTCTTTTTAATCGCTTCAAGTTTTGCGGAAGCATAATTGAACTCCTTCTCCAAAAACTTTTCTGCTTGTTTATAAAGCGATTGAAATAAATGAAATTGCATTTGTACAAGGAGAAATTCGTGAACCGCTTCTCTGCAATTGTTAAATAATTTTTCTTGCTGCAAAGTATTTTTAGTTAAAAACGATTCCGGTAAAAGCGAATATTCTTTTGTCTCCAGGTTAAGATATAAACCTAAACCTTTATTATCAATCTCAAATAGAATAGCAGTAACAATATCATTCAAGGATTTATGCTCGTTTTCACTTCGTAAAAAGATTTCGGTAATTAATTTTTTCCCGAAGGATGGGTAGCGGTTCTTAAATTCTTTGATGGTTGGAGCTGGATTTAATTCATTTGGGAATGAAAAAGTGTTGACAAAATCAGTTTCATTTAATTCGGCGATAATTTTATTAAAAGTTTCATTTGTGTAGTCTTTAAATACTTCTGTTCCTCCGATATTTGAAACGAGTAGAGCATTTGAATCCTTTCCGCGAAAAAGCAGGAAGATGGAAAAGTTATCGAAAGTTAGTTTTATTATCCGTTCAAATTTGGCTATTTGAATGGTTCGTAATTCCGCATTACAATATTCTTCAAAAAAGGAACTTGTATTTTTTTTTGCCCTGTGGAATGAATCTCTCATTTGTAAGTAGGGAAGTTGAACCCCGGTATGGAATTCTAAAAATAATTCTTCATTGTTTTTAGAGAAGGAAAGAAGCAGTTTATTTTTCTCCTGAGAAAAAGTATTTATTAAACGATAGCCGGTTAATTCAGTTCGTAATTCTTTTACAAAACGTGTTAAAAAAAAATAATTATTTATCATTCATACCAAACAATGTTTAATAGTCCTTTTATCCCGATCCCGATTGCTATCGGGATGGGAAATTTCTTTATCTTACACAAAAATAATTAAAAACTTTTACTTAAAATAAATAATCAGAAGAAGGAGCAACTTTCGTGAATATTTCTGCCAGTATGCAAAAAGTAAAATCCGGTTTTCAGCCATCCTTTTGGGTCGCTAATTTTATGGAATTGTTTGAACGCTTAGCCTATTACGGGCAGGCAACTATTTTAAGTTTGTTTCTCCGTGATCATTTAAAATTTAGCGAAGTGGAAGCCGGGCAGCTTTCATCAATCTTCGGCGGACTAATTTATCTTCTCCCGGTTTTTGCCGGCGCATTAGCAGATAAATTCGGATTTAAGAAAGCTTTTTCGTTCGCATTTTTTGTTTTAGCTATCGGCTATTTTCTTATCGGCTCAACCGGGATGGAATTGTTTTCTTCTTTCTATCCGAAGGAACATCTTTACTGGCTGTTGACCGTAATTTTAATATTTACTGCAATCGGTGGTTCATTTATTAAACCGAGCGTGCTTGGAACAGTTGCACTAACATCTACTGCAGAAACGAAATCGCTTGGATATGCAATTTATTATTGGCTTGTTAATATTGGCGCTGCACTTGGTCCGTTATTAGCTTTTTTTGTTAGGGATTTAATCGGAATTCAATTTGTTTATATTGTTTCCGCAGTCAGTTGCACGTTGATGTTTTTTGCCACGTTAATTTTTTATAAAGAACCTGAAGCAAATCTTATTAAAAAAAGCGATGGACTGCTCATCGTTTTTAGAAATTTATTTGTTGTTTTAAAAAATTTCAAGTTCATGATTTTTCTCCTCATCTTTTCTTTGTACTGGTTAGTTTTTTGGCAAGAATTTATTGTCCTTCCGTTTTATGTCGCAGATTATATTTCAAAGGAAGCGCCGATAGAAATTATCATTTCAATTGGAGCCTGGACGATTATTCTCTTTCAAATTCCGGTTAATCGTTTAACGAAACATATTCCTACAAGACAAGCAATCGTTTTCGGTTTTGCTTTAGCCGCATTAAGCTGGCTTTTTATGTATCTCGCCCTTCCTTTGGCATTAGGTCATGTTGTATCGTTAGGTTTCTTAGGAAGTTATGATCTTGCGATCCCAGTTTTAGCTACAGGCATTTTCATTTTTTCGATCGGCGAACAAACCCAAGCTCCAAGATTTTACGAATATATTGCCGACTTAGCTCCGCAAGGTCAAGCTGCTTTGTTTCAAGGATATGCGTTTCTTCCAATTGCCATTGCGTGGGGATTCGGTGGCACGATCGGCGGATTGCTTTATCATAATTTTGCCACTGTAGCAAATAATCCCGGATTGATTTTTCTTTCTATTTTCGGAATTGGAGTTGTTGCAACAATTTTGATGGTGATTTATAATTTTATTTACAGAAAACCGTCAAAAGTATGATCTTCTTTTGTTAGACTTTTTATGAATTGATATATTTGCAGTGATGAATAAATTATTACAAAATCCAAAAGTAAAAAAGCTGCTTTATTTTTTAGGCGGACTTTTCGTTTTCTTTCTTCTCTTTAATTACCTGCTTATGCCCTGGTTTGTTTATTCGGCAGAAGTTCAGGTTCCCAAAGTTGTAGGTTTACAACAGGAAGCAGCAATAAAAGTTTTAGAGGATGCCGGTTTGAATGTGTTTATCGGCGATACAACTTTTGTTGAAACCGGTTTTGCTAAAAATGCAATTATTCTTCAGAAACCTCATGCCGGGGAAATTGTAAAAAAAGGAAGAAGAATATTTTTAGTTTTAAGCGGCGGGGAACCGATGGCTGATGTTCCTTCACTACGCGGGAAATCAGTTACTAACGCCCGTTTTGCTTTAGAAAGAGTTGGTTTAAAGATCGGAGAAATAACGGAAGTTTCTTCCGATAATCCGAAAGATATAATTATTGCGCAACAGTTTGTTGCCGGAGTTAAACTGAAAAAAGGCGCTTATATTAATGTGGAAGTAAGTTCAGGACAAGTGGAAGGCAATATTGAAATTCCGAATCTTATAGGAAAATCATTGACCGAAGCTGAAAAAATATTAAATGAAAATTTCTTAAAGGTTGGTAAGATTAATTATCAACCTTCGTTTGATCTTCTTCCGAACACGGTAAAAGATCAATATCCAAGCCCGGGAAGCAAGTTAAACCAAGGTGATGCAGTGGACTTATTCATTACAAAAAATGTTGAAACAAAAGACGAAGTAACTACGAGGGAAGAATGAACTTATTAGCTCCATCAATTTTATCGGCAGATTTTTCAAATCTTGCTCAGCAAATCCGCTTAACGGAAATCGGCGGGGCAGACTTAATCCATTGTGATGTAATGGATGGGCAATTTGTTCCGAACTTGACTATTGGTCCGCTTATTGTTGAAGCCGCAAAACGATGCACAAAACTTCCGATTGATGTTCATTTGATGATCGTTTCACCCGACGCATTGATCCCGGAATTTGCAAAAGCCGGCGCAGCTTATATCACTGTTCATCAAGAAGCTGTTCCGCATCTACATCGAACTATTCAATTAATAAAATCGTTAAACTGTAAAGTAGGAGTAGCAATAAATCCGGCAACTCCCATTTCAACTTTGAAAAATATTTTAGAAGATGTTGACCTGGTTTTGGTAATGTCTGTCAATCCTGGTTTTGGCGGGCAGCAGTTTATTCCTTCTTCGTTACCTAAAATAGAAGAATTAAAAAATCTTCGTGAGAAGTTTAATTATTCTTATCAAATTGAAATTGACGGCGGTGTAAATAAAAACACTGTACAAAAAATTAAAGAAGCCGGATGCGATATTTTTGTAGCCGGTTCATCTATCTTTCATGCTGAAAATATTACAGCAGCTACAACAGAATTGAAAAATTCAATTCTATAAATTTGTTTGAGGAAAAAATGAATTATGCGTTAGTTGGCGGAAAAATTGTAACCCCTTTCCGTGTTGTACAAAATGGAGTTATTATTTTTGAAGACGGAGTGATTCACGAATTAGGAAAAGCTTCGGATGTAAAAATTCAGGATGGCTGTGAAGTTATTGATATTAGCGGTTACACTGTAACTCCGGGATTTGTGGATTTACTCGTTCACGGCGGTGGTGGATTTGGGTTCGCTGATGCCAATGATGAAAGTATAGAAAAAGTAAGCAATTATTTTTTAAGGCATGGTTCTACAACAACACTTGCTTCCTTATTTGCTAAACCGCATCAACAATTACTTGATGATCTGTATAGAATTGCAACGTATATTGAAGATCATCCCGACTCTAATATTTATGGCATCCACATGGAAGGACCATATCTCAATAAGGGATTAAAGGGAGCCATGAATGAAAATTATTTGTGGGAACCTTCTGTAGCTTCATGGGAAGCGATGTGGGAAGCATCTAAAGGTTTCATAAAAATAATGACAATCGCTCCGGAGTTACCAGGCGCAATTGAAGTGATGCGCGCTGCGGCAAAAAAAGGAGTTGTTCTTTCAATAGGTCATTCGATGGCAACGTATGATGAAATTGAATTAGCGATTGATAATGGCGCCGCACATGTAACCCATATTTTTAACGCGATGAAACCATTTCATCACAGAGATGGTGGAGTTATCCTTGGGGCTTTATTGCGAAACGAATTAAAAATAGAATTAATTGCTGATAAACTTCACGTTCATCCGGCGGTTATGGAATTACTTTTGAAATTAAAAGGTTCGAGTGGAATAATTCTCATTACCGATTCAATTCGTGCGGGCGGAATGCACGAAGGTGAATACGAATTTGCAGATCAAAAAATTTATATGAAAGACCAGAAAGCATTTCTGCCGGATGGGACTCTTGCCGGAAGTACTTTAACTTTAAATAAGGCAATTAAAAATTTAGTCGAAACTGCAAATACAAAATTGACAGATGCAGTTAGAATGGCATCGTTAAACGGCGCTAAAGTACTTAACATTGAAAATAGAAAAGGAATCTTAGCGGTTGGCAAAGATGCCGATATGGTTGTTATGAACGATCATTATGAAGTTGTAACGACAATTCTTAATGGAAAAATTGTTTATCAAAAAAATCTTGAGCAATAAATTATTTTAATTCTCGTTAGAAAGATTCGTTGAAAAAGTACAGATTTGGAAATAGAATCCTTGATTTTTCAAAACCCATTTTTATGGGAATTGTTAATGTTACGCCCGATTCTTTTTCCGATGGCGGAAAGTATTTGGAGACTAAAAAAGCAGTTCAACGTGGATTTATTTTAGCTTCGCAAGGCGCAGATATTATTGATATTGGCGGAGAATCCACACGTCCCGGATCTAAATTTATTTCCGTCGAAAATGAATTATCACGAACAATTCCAGTAATAAAATCTCTTTTGAAAAAGAAAAATGATTTACTTATTTCAATTGATACAACAAAGAGCCAAGTAGCCGAAGAAGCTCTTAAAGCAGGCGCAGTTATTATTAATGACGTTAGCGGCGGTACTTTTGATGAACGAATATTTGATGTTGCCGCAAGTTTTAACGCCGGATTTGTTATAATGCATATAAAGGGAAACCCTAAAACGATGCAGAAGAATCCTACATATAAAAATCTTATTAAAGAGATTTATAACTTTTTGGAAAAACAAATTACGACTGCAAAAAAATATAAAGTCAAAAAAATCATTATTGATCCGGGAATCGGTTTCGGCAAAACAGTTGAGCACAATTTTAAAATTCTTAATCACATAAATGATTTTAAACTTCTCGGTTACCCGGTGCTTATCGGACTTTCGCGGAAATCATTTATAGGAAAAACTTTGAACTTAGATTTTAATCAAAGAGATATTCCAACAGCAATTTTGGAATCAATTGCACTTCTTAACGGCGCATCAATTATTCGTACGCACAACATGGAACTCGGTTCGATGACTAAAAAACTTATGACTGCATTACACTAATGTTTGAAATTTTCAAAATAGGATTCATTACTGTTTCATTCCTCGATATAATAGACATTTCGATCGTTGGAATAATCATTTATAAACTCTATACAGTGTTGAGAGGAACGATTGCATCTCAAATATTTATTGGATTGATGCTTGTGTTTTTGTTATCGTTTTTTTCTCAAATATTAAACCTGCGCGCCGTTAATTGGCTATTAAAATTCATCACTGAAATATGGATTATTGCTTTTATCATTTTATTTCAACCGGAAATAAGAAGAATTTTAATGTTGTTGGCAAGGAGTCCTATTTTTCGTTTTGGTCAAAAAGGGGAAACACAGGAAGTTGCAAGTATAATCGCGGAAGCTGCCTTTGAACTCTCCCAATTTCAGCATGGCGCTTTAATGGTTGTTGTAAAATCAAAAGGGATTAGAGGAATTTCCGAAACAGGAGATTTATTAAATGCAATATTATCGAAAGACCTTTTGCGCTCAATCTTTTTTCCCAGAACTCCCTTACATGATGGGGCAGTAATTATCAAAGGAAATATTATAGAAGCTGCCCGTTGTACACTTCCTCTTACAGCAACCACAACGCAAAATGGAGAATCGTTAGGAATGCGCCATAGAGCGGGGCTCGGTATTTCCGAGCAAGCCGATGTTATTTGCGTGATTGTTTCGGAAGAAACCGGCAGTATTTCTATTGCTGAAAATGGTATTTTAACAAGAGGACTTGCAAAAGAAGTGTTACGCCAAAAATTAATGTACATTTCTCCGAATAAAAGTAAAGTAAAATCAAAATCGTTTTTTGGAAAGTAAATCGATCGACAATCTTTTGGTTACAGCGGTTATTCCATTTTATAATCCGGAAAAGATTTTCAAAAAAGTTATTGAAGATGTCTTACCGCTTGTAGATAACCTTGTCCTTGTAAATGACGGTTCGACACAAGATGTTAATCATCTTATTGCAAGTAATGCTAAAGTTTATCTTTTAAAACTTGAATATAATTCAGGAAAAGGCGCAGCATTAAAAAAAGGATTTGGTAAAGCAATCGCTCTTGGAAGCAGATATATTATTACTTTAGATTCCGATTATCAGCATGAACCTAAGTATATTCCTGCGTTTTTAGAAGCTTTAAAAACATCCGGTTTTATTATCGGGAAAAGAAATTTTTCTTTTTCCCAAATGCCGTTTATGCGCGTTTTAAGTAATACCATAACATCAAAAGTTCTTTCAATTAAAACGAAACAAAAAATATTTGATAGCCAATCAGGATTCCGCGGATTTGATTCTTCAATTATTCAATTAATTCTTCCGGAAACAAACGGATTTGAAGCAGAAAGTGAAATGATCTTACGGGCTGCAAATAAAGGAATTCCTATTTCATTTATTGATATTTCAACTAAATATGGTAATCAGAAAAGTTCGATCAAGGCTTTGAAATCAATTATCAGTTTTTTAAAAGTTATTATGAAATATTAAAAAGGAGCGAAGCTATGAAACTTAAATATTTGTCTCATTCAGCTTTTCAAATTACAACAGAAGAAGGATTACGCATTCTTATCGATCCTTTTTTAGATAGAAATCCAAATGCACCGGTAACATCGGATGAACTATTATTTGCCGACTTTATCGTTCTTACTCACGCCCATGGTGATCATCTTGGCGACGCAAAAAAAATTGCCAAAATATTCAATTCTCAAATAATTTGCGTTAATGAGTTGGGAATTATTTTGGAGAAACAAGGTTTTAACACTCATAAAATGCATATTGGCGGAAGTCATCCTTTCCCTTTTGGTAAAGTAAAATTTACTATTGCACATCATGGATCATCTACGGACGAAATGCAATATGCAGGTGAACCGGCAGGGGTATTGTTGTTTATTGAAGATAAAATTATCTATCATACCGGCGATACCGGTTTGTTTTTCGATATGAAATTAATTGGCGAAATAAATAAAATAGATTACATGCTTTTACCGATCGGTGATAATTTTACAATGGGAATTGATGACGCTGTTAGAGCGGTTGAATTTGTTAATCCAAACTATGCGGTTCCTATGCACTATAATACTTTCCCGATTATTGCCGCTGATCCGTATGAATTTAAAAGTAAAGTTGAACAAAATGGAAAGCAATGCAGAGTTATGGAATTTGGCGAGGAAATCTCGATTAATTAAAGTAAAAAGATTTCCAATATCATCACTTTTTATGTAACTTTGAAAGTAGAAGTAGTTTTTTCAGAAGGATAAATACAGGAAATAATGGGCAAAATAATAACAGTTGCAAATCAAAAAGGTGGAGTTGGGAAAACAACGACAGCAATAAATATTTCTGCATCCTTAGCTGCAGCAGAAAAACAAATTCTTCTTATTGATATTGATCCACAAGCAAATTCTTCATCAGGATTAAGCATTACTGGTCAAACTCCCTCTATTTATGAAGTACTCATTGGGAGTAAACCGATAAAAGAAGTAATTATTCCAAGTTTTATGCCTTTTTTAAATATCCTTCCTTCAAATATTAATCTTGTCGGTGCAGAAATTGAAATGGTTGACATGGAGAACAGAGAAAAGTTGTTAAAGCAAAGATTAGCAGAAATCTCAAACGACTATGATTATATTATTATCGATTGTCCTCCATCGCTTGGGCTTTTAACTTTGAATGCTTTGTCTGCATCAGATTCTGTTCTTATTCCTGTTCAATGCGAATATTTTGCTTTGGAAGGATTAGGGCAATTATTGAATACTATAAACATTGTTAAGCAAAATTTCAATCCAAAATTATCAATTGAAGGAGTACTTTTAACGATGTTCGATATCCGGCTGCGGCTTTCTCAACAAGTTGCAGAAGAAGTAAGAAAATATTTTGGTGAAAAAGTATATAAAACGATTATTCACAGAAATGTCAGATTATCGGAAGCTCCTAGTTATGGAAAACCAATCCTTCTTTACGATGCTGTTTCAAGTGGAGCAAAAAATTATATTGCTCTAGCTTCTGAATTATTAGAACAGAATGGACAGTTAAAAAAAGTTGTATCATATGAATAAAATGAGAATGGGTTTAGGAAGAGGATTAGACGCTTTATTAAAGCCGTCAGCAAATGTTGTAGAACAACCTGGAGTTTTAAGAACTGATGATGTTAAAAATGAATCATTATTAAGAATAAAAATCGAAGACATTTTCCCGAATCCCTTTCAACCAAGAATGCACTTTGACCAAGGTTCATTGGATGAACTTAAAGCATCAATTTTCACAAACGGATTAATTCAACCGATAACCGTAAGAAAATTTGGCGACGGGAAATTTCAAGTAGTTTCGGGTGAACGACGATTAAGAGCTTGTAAAGAAATCGGATTACTTGATATCCCTGCTTACATAATTGAAGTTCTTTCAGATGATGTTATGCTTTCAATGGCAATCATTGAAAATATTCAACGGGAAAAATTAAATCCTATTGAGATTGGATTAGCCTTTAAGCGGCTGATGGAAGAATGTAGTTTAACGCAAGAACAAATTGCCGAAAGGGTAGGGAAGGATAGAACAACCATTGCAAATTCAATTCGGTTGTTAAAATTACCGCAAGAAATTCAAGATTCTCTTATTAATGATGATATTACGATGGGACATGCAAGAGCTTTAATCAATTTACCATCGCATGCCATGCAGCTTGAAGCACTTAAAAGAATAAAAGAAAATAATCTATCGGTACGTAAAGTTGAATCATTAGTAAAAAAAATGCTCACGGAAACTCCCCAAGGAAGAAAAACCTTTGCTCTAAAAACTACTGGTGGAATTAGTACCTCAGCTTCATTACTGGCTCTTGAAGATAAACTGAGAAAAATATTTGGTACAAAGGTTATCTGTAAAGTAAAACAAGATGGGACCGGAGACGTAACAATAGAGTTTTACTCTTCCGATGAATTAGAAAGACTAATAGATCTATTTGACGTCATTGAAAAAAATTATCATTAAAATACTTTTAATCCTCTCCATATTTCCGCTTGTGTCATCTGCTCAAGATAGCGTCTCTGTTGCTGATTCTAATTTAGTTGATACAACTTTTGTAATGCAGAAATCTGCTTGGGGCGCAGTTTTACGCAGCGCAATTATACCAGGTTGGGGACAAATTTATAATGAATCATACTTGAAAGTTCCGATAGTTTGGGGTCTTAGCGGATGGTTTATCTATAATTATCTCCGAAACGATAAAAAGTATAAAGATTACAGAAATCTCTATCTTATAACTACAGATCCAAATGATTCACGTCAAAGAAGTATGTATAAAGATAATAGAGAATTTTATAAAGATCAACGAGACCTTTTTGCTATGTATTTCGTTTTTACTTACCTGGCAAATTTAGTTGATGCCTACGTTGATGCACATTTGTTCGACTTTTCAGTTACCGAAGATTTTTATCGACAACAACCAATGCTCAATATCAAAATAAGATTTTAGTTAATGTCTAATTATTTAATTACATGCCATAGTTGCGGTGAATCTAACCCACTTTTCAAGAGTGTTTGTAAAAAGTGCGGCTCGATAATGAGGGATAGGATTCCAAGTATTGATTTATGGAGAACTTTTGGACTTTTAATTGAGAATCCCCAAAATGCTTTTATAGAAATTATTCAAGCTGAACAGAAAAATTTCGCAACGTTTATTTTGATAACTGTGTTATTTAAGATCTATATCCTTTCAACAATTGTGTCGGGAATTATTTACGAAGTACGGTTTTCATTATTCAGCTTTAGCATTCTTTGCGGTATTTCGATACTTGTAATAATTTCAACGGGCTATTTTCTCAAATTAATTGTTCGCAAAAAATTGATTGAATTTCGAATAAAAGATTTTTACGCCGGGTTTTCTTTTTCATTTATGCCGCAGTTGATCGGTTTGTTTATTGTCTTTGCGATGGAGTTTATTGTCTTCGGGGAGCAGCTTTTTACTTTTAATCCTTCTCCATTTTTGATAAAAAAGAATTTCGCATATCTCTTTTTAGTTCTGGAATTAGGAATTATCATTTGGAATATTAGTCTAACTTCAAAATTATTTTCTCTTTATTTCAATAAAAAATTTCTTTCATATTTTTATTCATTGATAATCATTGGTTTGATTTATTTATCAATGAACATTTTCTTGTAGATAACTCCGTGCCTTATCCCTTTAGTACTGATTAAAACATTAGGTAAAGCGAAGTAACTCATTATATAAAGCAATACTTCTCCACCAATGTAAAGTATATCCTCTCGTTTTGAAATAACCTCACCGTAAGTATTTATAATTTTTTCAATTGAAGAATCACCAAGAAATTCTGTTACCGATTCAATATCTTTTTTTGAAAGAGAAGTTTTATCAACTTTCAACGGATCAAAAAATTTGAGATCGTTTATTATTGCCGAAAAGGTTGTTGGTGTTCCTGAAATACCGATAAGTGATTTCGGAGCATAGTGGTTCAAGTTCAATTGATTAAAATCATTTTTAATTTTCTGCTTCAAACGTGTTTTTTCATTTACCATAATTGGATACCCGGAAATAAAATTATCTTTCAAAGTTACTACACCGATTGGAATGCTTTTTCTCTCTAAAATTTTATTGTTTTTACTAATAATTACTTCAGTGCTTCCTCCACCAATATCTACAATTGCAAAAGTTTCTTTAATATTTATTGATGAACGAACACCATAAAATGCAAATTCTGCTTCGGAATTTGGAGGAACTATTTCAAGAGAAAATGAAGTTTTTTCGAATATCCGTTGCTGAATCATTAAATTGTTTGAAGCGCTTCGAAGTGCATGGGTGCCGATCACAAAACATTCCGGGCAACTATATTGATCAGCAATAGTTTTGTATTCCAGCAAGATATTTTCAAGTTCATCAATTTTATCTTCTGAAATTTTACCGGTTTGATATAAATCTTTGCCGATTCTTGGTATTCTTATTTCTTCATGAAGAGTTAAAAGAGATTTTTTTTCAAAATCTATTCGGGCAATAAGAAGTAAAATTGTATTTGTTCCGATATCAATTGAAGCAATATTCATTTTTTTTCCATATTTTAGGCATCAAAATTAAAATAAATCTATATGCAAAAAGTATCAAAAACATTTCAATATCTAAGTGTCGTTTTAGCAGCCATTTGGCTTGGAGCTAATTTATCAAGGATAATGTTAACTTTTTATTTATTCGAAGGAAATCATTTTGACTTAAAACCATTCATTACGGATGCTTTTCTTCAAGCGATATTTTACATTATAAATCCGTTGCTTGTATTAACTTCAATAACTTACCCTCTTTTTTTTATTTGTCTAATTCTTTTTGTGTTAAGCTCAAGAATAAAATTAAAACAAAATGGATGGCTTTTCATCATGTTGATTTTAGTGGTTACTTTAGCTCCGTTTGAGTTTTATCTAATAAATTTGGATTATAAAATTTTAACAACCGTTTTCGGTTCAACCTATGATCCTAGATTTATATTAGAACTCACTATTAAACGGTTTAAAATTCTTGGAAGTTTCCCGTTAATTCATTTATTCTCTTTTCTTGCTTTAATCTATCTTTCTATCTTTCAACCATTTAAGAAAAATGAAAATTAAAGAGAAAGAATTTGAAGATGTTATTGAGGAACTAAAAGCACTTGCTGCTCAATTGGGTGCAACGGTGCGTTTTGAAAAAGGAGATTTTAAAGGTGGATATTGCCTATTAAAGGATAGTAAAGTTATAGTAATTAATAAATTAGCAAATACGCAAAGGAAAGCAATAATTTTATCTGAGGCTCTTAAGGATTTAGGTGTAGAAAATATTTACTTAACTCCTAAGATCAGAGAAATAATCAATCAGATGAATGAGGAAAAATGAAAATATTAGTTATCAACGGTCCAAATCTTAACTTATTAGGGAAGCGTGATCCATTAAAATATGGGGCTATGACACTGGAAAGTATTGAAAATTTAGTAGTAAGTTCTTTCCCAGAAATTTCATTTTCTTTTTATCAATCCAATATTGAAGGTGAAATAGTTTCGAAAATCCAAAATACTGAAAAAGATTTTGACGGATTGATAATTAATCCCGGAGGTTATGCACATACATCTGTTGCGATCCATGATGCTTTAGTTGAATGTAAGATTCCTAAAATAGAAGTTCATTTATCTCA